>JAPUHZ010000343.1 GCA_027297485.1 Deltaproteobacteria bacterium | reverse complement strand
ATCGACGCTTTTCTCAACTACTCCTATACCAAAGCAACCTTTGAGACCGATGTTCTCTTGTTCTCCGGACAGGTGAAAAAAGGGGATGAGTTTCCATTGGTTCCGCATCACCGGGTTAGTGCAGGAGTCAATCTTTTTCCAGTAAAAGGGCTCACCCTTTCTCTAATGGGCAGCTATGTAGGTAGTCAGTATTTACTTAACGACGAGCCCAATAATTCTAAAAAGCTTGATGGCTATATCGTTCTCAATAGTAAACTCAGCTACGATTGGAAAAACATTACGGCATACGTAGCGGTGAATAATCTAACAAATGAGAAGTATTCTACTTTCGGTATCCTTGGGGGGTTTCCGATAGAGCCTTTTCTCATACCTGGCTCGGCAACAACCTTCTTTACCGGCCTGATTATTCGCTATAATTAAAACTATCGAGATTAGAAGGAGCGACAGATCGGGGTTAAGTCGGCTCAGTCATGATGGTCATGCGAGGAACCTTTGGAAAATTTTAAGACGATAAAGTTTTTAGATAACCCCCTTGTCTTCTGGTCTCATTTTGTATCGCTCATGGTATTCCTGAGTTGTTCCCCATCGCCCCAAGAAGTCGATAGGATTGTGATCGACGACCTCGGACATCGGGTAAGAATAAAGAGAGAGGTGAAAAAGATTGTCTCGCTGGTCCCGACCAACTCGGAGATGGTCTGCCTTCTGGACTGCAGCCGGCTTAAAGGAGCCACCCGATTCAACCGCTTTCCTGAAGAGTTGGTCACAAGAGTAAGGGAAAAAAAGATAAAGATTATAGGAGGGGGGTTCGATCTGAGTTTAGAAAGTATAGTAAAGATCGGGCCCGATCTCATTCTGTCCAATGGCCCGAGCCAGCAGAGAGTTGTTTTACCTCTAAAAAAAATGGGCTATCCCGTCCTCAGTCTCTGGCCTGATGACATCGACGCAATCAAGAGGAATTTTTTGCTTCTGGGGAAAATTCTGAATCGCAAGGCCAAAGCGGAGAAAATCCTCAAGGGAGTTGAGGATGGATTAAGAGAGCTGGCTAAAAGCACAAGAGGCAAGACAAAAAAAAGGGTTTACATCCAAACCTGGCATGATCCCATCATCACCATTGGAAGGGACTCCTTTCCGCAGACACTCCTTTCCCTAGCAGGAGGGACCAACATCTTTTCGGACATGCTTTTTAATTCGGGAAAAGTCAATGTGGAATGGATTATCCAGCGAAACCCGGAGGTTTTAATTTTCACTGAAAATCAGAAAGAAGCGGTTAAAAGAATTCTGACACTCCCGGCCTGGAGACTGATTGACGGTATAAGAAAGAGGCATCTCTGCTTTATAGACAGAGCCTATCTGAGGCCGACCATCCAATTCATAGAGGGAGTGAAGAGAATTCATGCATGTCTTTTTGAAAGCAACCTTTCGTAAAGAACCCCAAAGAAGAATCCCATGATCACACCAGAGACTCAGGTTAAAGACGACTGGCAAGGTCGTGATATGACGCGTGCCTTGTGGGGCTGGCTTGTCATTCTAGCTTTTCTTTTTATAGCTTTTGCCTTGGCCCTTGGCACAGGGCCTGTGAGTTTATCCTTTTTTACGTTGTCCCCTGTAGATAAGGTGATTCTTTTTGAGCTTAGATTGCCTCGGGCACTTTCCTCTTTTTTCGTAGGGGGCGGGCTGGCACTCTCAGGCGCGATTTTTCAAGGGCTTTTCCGCAACCCCTTAGCCGATAGCTATATCCTGGGAATTTCTTCCGGCGCTTCCTTGGGTGCCGCAGCAGCCCTCGTGTTGGGGTTTACCTCCCCCATAGCCATGCTCACAGGGGTAAGCTTTTTTTCCTTTTCGGGTTCCCTGCTGGCCCTGGTCCTGGTCTTTTACTTTGCCTCTCAGAACGGTCACATCTCCGTCTTCCGCCTCCTCCTATCTGGTTTAGGAATAGGTTTGTTCTTTTCTTCTTTGGTGGCCATCCTCATGATTATGGCTGGCGAGGAATTAAGAGCCCTCATTTTCTTTTTCATGGGCGGATTCTCCTCTTCAACCTGGGAAACGACTTTAGTGGTTTCGATTTTTGTCCCGCTGGCCGTCGGGGCTTCTTTTTATTATTCGAGGGAACTGAACGTTATGTTATTGGGAGAGGAAATGGCACAGAGCAGTGGAGTGAGGGTGAAGTTTGTCCAAGGAATTTATGCCGTATTAGCCGCGTTTTTAACGTCGGTTTCTGTTTCTGTTGCCGGTCTGATCGGGTTTGTGGGACTCATTGTCCCCCACATGATCCGCCTACTGGTCGGGGCTGATCACCGGACTTTACTCCCTATGACTTTTTTTGCCGGAGGGGCTTTTTTGACTCTTTGCGATACTATCGCAAAGGTTGTCCTTGCGCCCTCCGAGATCCCAGTTGGAGTCGTGACTTCCCTCTGCGGGGTCCCTTTTTTCCTCTTCTTATTGAAAAAAGAAAAATGGGACTATCAACTGTAAGCCAATGTTGAAGGAAACGTTTCTAGAGATCGTCAATGTCTCTTTTTCCTATGGGGACTCCTTAGTCCTGAAAAACATAACTCTCTCTGTTGAAGCCGGAGAGTTCATATCCCTCATCGGCCCCAACGGTTCCGGCAAGACAACGCTCTTAAAAATTATCTTGGGGTTGCTCTGTCCAACCAAGGGAGAGGTGTTCCTTCAGGGAAAACCTGTTCTCTCCTATCCTTCCAAGGAAAAGGCGCAAAGGATCGCTTACGTTTCTCAGGAACCCCTTTTGACCTTTCCTCTCACCACCAAGGAGCTGGTCTCTTTGGGCAGGTACCCGTATTCAAGCCGCGTCAAACCTGTAGAGCAAGATCGACTAGCAATAGAAAACGCGCTCCGACTTACGGACACCCTCTCCTTAAAGGACAGAAAGTTCACCAGCATGAGTGGAGGAGAGAAACAAAAGGTCTTAGTCGCAAGGGCGTTAGCTCAAAGCTCGTGCCTTCTATTATTGGATGAACCGACGGCCCATCTAGATATTTTCTTCCAGCTCGAAATCCTAAAGACATTAAAGGAGCTATGCAAAGAGAAAAAATTAACGGTCGTGACGGTATCTCACGACCTTAATTTAGTCTCTCTCTTTGCGGATAAGGTTACGCTTCTTAAATCAGGACAATTACAGGCCTTTGGAAAAGTGGGAGAGGTCTTAAACGAAAAAAGCGTAAAAGAAACTTTCGGCGTCAAAGTCGTAGCAAGCAAAGATTCCGAAAGCGACGTCCTCTATTTTTTTCTACGAAAGCCTCGGCCATAGATTCAAATGCGAACAGCTGTATGAAGAGACCTCAAATAATATGAAGGGCTTTGTCGTCGCCGGAACTCATAGCGGCGTGGGGAAGACTACCGTGGCGATAGGGATTATGGCGGCCTTGTGCCGGAGGGGCTACAAAGTCCAACCCTTTAAGGTAGGCCCTGATTACATCGATCCTTCTTATCATCAGGCAGCCTGTGGCCTCTCCTCCCGTAATTTGGACAGCTGGCTTCTGGAGCAGGCTGTGATTGTGGAGCTATTTCACCGGGCCATGAAAGGTAAAGACATTGCGGTGGTAGAAGGGGTCATGGGGCTGTACGACGGGTTTCGAGGGGAGGATGAGCAGGGCAGCACAGCTCAGGTTGCAAAACTTCTTGGCCTACCAGTAATCTTGGTAGTAGATGCCTCTGCGGCGGCCCGCAGCGTAGGAGCTACCGTGTTAGGTTTCAAGAACTTCGACCCACAACTCAACCTGGTGGGTGGTGTATTGAACGGCATTGCCGGAGAGAAGCATCTGGAGTTCATCAAGCCTTCCCTGGAAAAAGTCGGAGTGCCCTTGCTGGGCTATCTCCCTAGGAGGCATGACTTTGTTCTACCAGAGCGCCATCTAGGGTTGATCCCAACGATGGAAGGGAAGATCGCGCTCGAGTTTTTTGACCGGCTGACGGAGCAGGTGGAGCGTAGTATCGATCTCAATGGGGTTGTACGCTTGTCCGAGCTTGTTCATTTATCCGTTCAGAAAGCTCCCCTGGTCTTTACCGATGCTCCCGTACCTAAGAAAGTGGCCATCGCCGTCGCTCTCGACAAGGCCTTTAACTTCTATTACGCAGATTCACTTGACCTACTAGAGGAATGGGGTGCGGAGATCGTCCCCTTAAGCCTCTTGGAAGACTCTGAACTGCCGGCGGGGGTTGGCGGGCTGTACATCGGAGGCGGCTTTCCCGAGCTCTATGCGCGGGAGCTATCTGAAAACAGTTCAATGCTCCGCTCTATTCGGGAGGCGGCTCAAAGGGGTCTGCCCATCTATGGCGAATGCGGGGGGCTAATGGTCCTGGGAGAGAGCATTGAGGACTCGCAGGGCAATAAACACCCCATGGCGAGGGTACTTTCTTGTCGCTCCTCTATGAAGGGAACTCGACTTACTCTTGGCTACCGGACCGTATGTGCCTTGGGTGATAACCCTTTAATGAGCGGGGGTGAAAAAGTGAGGGGGCATGAGTTCCATCTTTCAGTTTTGGAAGGAGAGCCGCAAGGTCCGGCCGCCTACCAAGTGCTGGACCAAACAGGTCGCAAGGAGGGGTTTCGCGTCAAGAATACGCTAGCTTCTTATATCCACCTACACATGGGGAGCAAGAGAAGCCTAGCGCCAGCATTCGTAGACTTCTGCGCCCGGTGGAAAACTACGAGTGTCAAGTAACGGACAGCACCAATTTCGCTTATGCCAGCCAAGACGTTGATGATTCAAGGCACTGCCTCCTCAGTAGGCAAGAGCATCTTAGTCACTGCTCTATGCCGCATCCTCAGACAAGACGGATGGAACGTGGCCCCGTTCAAGGCGCAGAACATGTCGCTCAACTCTTTTGTTACGCGCGACGGGGGCGAGATAGGACGGGCCCAAGTGGTCTAAGCCGAGGCCTGCGGCGTGGAGCCGACAGTAGCGATGAACCCCATTCTACTCAAACCCGAAGCCGATAACTGTTCTCAGGTAGTGGTGAAGGGAAAGCCCTTGGGAAATATGCCGGCGAGAGATTACTATGCTCTTCGGGAGCAGCTATGGAAAGTGATAACCGAGTCCCTGGACAGTCTCTCGGCTCAGTACGATGTGGTCCTTATAGAGGGGGCAGGAAGCCCTGCTGAGGTGAACCTAAAAGAGCGAGATATGGTCAACATGCGGGTGGCCCTGTATTGTCAAGCGCCTGTGCTCCTGGCGGCTGATATCGACCGCGGAGGCATATTCGCCTCCCTGGTAGGGACTTTGGAACTTCTAGAGCCGCATGAGCGAGCTTTGATCAAGGCCTTCGTGATCAACAAGTTCCGGGGCGATCTTTCTCTTCTCAGGCCTGGTCTCAAGTGGCTGGAAGATCGGACCAGAGTGCCCGTGGCGGGGGTCATACCCTACTATCATGACATCCATATTGCCGAGGAGGACTCGGTCTCCCTGGAGAGACGGCGCGCGATGAAGGCCAGGAGCGATTATGTTCTCGACATTGCCGTAGTCGGCCTGCCTCACATCTCCAATTTCGATGACTTCGACCCGCTGGAACTAGAAAACGGTGTCCGGCTGCGCTACGTGGAGCACGACGATGCCCTTGGAGAACCTGATCTGATTATTCTGCCCGGAACTAAGAGTACCATGGCCGACCTGGCCACCATCAGAAGCACGGGTCTGGCGCAGAAGATCATTCACCGAGCAGAGAGAGACACGCCTGTCATCGGCATATGCGGAGGCTATCAGATGCTGGGCCAGATGATCCTCGATCCAGGGCATGTGGAAAGTGCTCGGCCCCAGACTGCAGGCCTTGGATTGTTGCCCGTAACCACCACCTTTTTTCCTGTCAAATCAACCCATCAGGTGCGAGCCCACGTAATATCCGGGATGGGACTCCTGCAAGGCGCAGCGGGTCTTTCTATAAAGGGCTATGAGATTCATATGGCGCAGACTACCGGGAAAAACATGGCGGCCCCCTTTTGCATCGACGAGCGGTCTCGGAGACCCTGCCGGGACATGGATGGCTCCTTAAGTCACAGCGGAAATGTGCTGGGAACTTACCTACATGCCATTTTCCACAATGAGGAGTTCAGGCGCTCCATTCTGACCGAGTTGGCCGCGAGGAAGGGACTCACATTTCACCCGGCAGGCAAGGTGTTCTCCAAGGATGAGCAGTACGATCGTCTGGCAGCCTTGGTCCGTGGCAGTCTAGACATGGAGCTCATTTATCGGACGGTTGGTCTCAAAGGCACTAAGATGCACGCTGTATAAGGGAGCTAACCCGATATGCTTATCGGGTGAAAATTTTCAGTCTTTGATCCGACCGTGCACTCATAACCAAACGACATGGAATGAGGTCTCTATCGTTAAGTTGATTTGTGTTTTTACCGGTTTGCTTTTCTGTAGCCAAGGGCGTCCTGGGCAATGATGAGTTTTTGGGTGTTC
>JAPUHZ010000342.1 GCA_027297485.1 Deltaproteobacteria bacterium | reverse complement strand
CTGGCGAACCGCGGAGGGACGAATCACGCGCTGCAACACGGTTATCTGTTGGTCTATCCTTGCTCTAAGTGCCTGCAACTCTCGCAGGACTCGCTTGAGGGTTGGAGTCAAGTTAGTGGCCATTGAACCTCCTCGCACGGACAGTATCCAATATCGTGCCATTATGTCAACAGGCCGGAGGCTGGCCCTTACTTTCTTTGGTTGGCGGGTCTCTCAGATGGCCTCGGGATAACGGGCTTAGAGAATGAGCCAGAGGACTACCGGAATGGTCACGAAGGAGAAAAGGGTAGTGAGGAAAATGATAGAAGCAGCAAGTTCAGGGTCTTGGCGGTATTTCTCCGTAAGGACAAAGTTAACCACCGCCGAGGGGAGAGAGCCATAAAGAAGAATGACCTGTCGGTTGATCCCCTGGATCCCGAGTACGGTCACGATGATATACGCCGAGGCAAGTCCCCCGAGGATGCGGATGAGCGCACCGCCAAAAGAGTGACCCCAAGTCAGCGACTGAATGTCGTGAAGGCGGTAACCCAGGCTGACTAGCATCAGGGGGATGGTGGAATACCCAAGAAGCCAGAGCGGTTTGAAAATAGGCTCAGGAACGCTGATCTGGGTGACATTGAAAAACAGGCCTAGAAGGGTTGCGTAGATGAGGGGAAGACGAAAGATCTCTTTCCAGCCGCCTTTGCCGCTGAGGATGTAGATGCCGAGGGAATACTGTAAGCATGACATGATCACGAAAAAAAGAGTGGCCTGCTGCAGGCCTGCTTCGCCGAAGGCGAAGAGGGCCAGAGGGATACCCATATTCCCGGCGTTCATGAAGAGCAGGGAAAGGACAAAGCCCGGGGAGGAGAAATGAAAGAGCAAGGAGTAGAGCCAGATCAGCAGCCCGACTCCTCCGATGATCCCCAAAGCACCGGCTAGAATCACAGCGATATCTGCGGCAAAGAGAGGCTTGGTCGTGAGCGAGGTGAAGACCAGGCACGGAGCTGCCAGGTAGACGATAAACTCGGTCAGGGGGGCCAGGCTGATTTTTCTCCACCGCGCAAAGAAGAACCCGATCGTGATCAAGAGGAAGACAGAAATAACCGGGGAAAGTGGTTTGAACCAATCCATAGCTACTTTTTATCTCCACGAATGCTCATCGTAACCCACGGCCTGCCCGTGCCGCATTAAGTAGACCCGTGCAGGTTTTATCAAAAGCCTTGTAACCGGCATGAGTTCCATGCCCTCTCTCTTTTCTCTCAGCCTGCCGTACCTGTCAATATCTAGTGTCATATTAATAGTTTAGGTTCACATTCAAAATCACGGTTTGACTTCCACCCATCCCCGGAGTCTTGATAGCATTTTAATACTAGCCCTTGATATTTGTTGCTACCAAAGCCGTCTTTTCGCTTTACTTTTGAGCCTATTTTCGGTATGTTAGTTAAAGTATTCAAGTTAATCTAACCCCTAGACTTTACAAGCAAATTTAAAGCTAACCGGTACACAAAAAATGGTCCAGATAAGATCATCCTCTCAGTCCGAGTATAAAGCGGATAAAATCAGAGTGCTCGAAGGATTGGAGGCGGTAAGGAAGAGACCCGGAATGTATATCGGAGATACCTCGGAGCGGGGCTTGCATCATTTAGTCTACGAGGTTGTGGATAACTCTATTGATGAAGCCTTGGTCGGCCACTGTGACAAAATCGATGTTACCATCCACATCGACAATAGCGTGACGATCATTGACAACGGTCGGGGTATTCCGGTTGACCTGCATCCTACGGAGAAAAAATCGGCGGCGGAAGTGGTTCTGACCAAACTCCATGCCGGGGGCAAGTTCGATAAGGCCTCCTATAAGGTTTCCGGTGGACTTCATGGCGTTGGACTGTCCGTGGTCAACGCATTGGCAGAGTCCCTGGAAGTAGAAATCAAGCGAGATAGCAAGGTTTACCAGCAACGCTATAAACGAGGGGTCCCTCAAGCGCCATTGAAAGAGGTGGGTAAATCTAAAGAGAGAGGGACGCGGATTACTTTTCGACCCGATCCGGAAGTCTTTGAGACCCTCGATTTCAGTTTTGACATTCTTTCTCAGAGGCTTCGAGAACTGGCCTTCTTAAACATGGGGATCCGGATCACGATAGATGACGAGAGAAATCAAAAAAGGCATGAGTTTCAATATAAGGGAGGAATTATCTCATTTGTCGAGCATCTCAATCGTGCCAAGAGCGCTATTCATGCCCGCGTCATCTACCTACAAGGAGAAAGAGAGGGGGTCGATATTGAGATCGCTTTGCAGTGGAATAACGGCTACACAGAGAACACCTTTGCCTTTGCCAACAACATAAACACCATTGAAGGGGGTACCCATCTTATTGGCTTCAAGTCTGCCCTGACCCGTACCATCAATAACTACGCCACCCAGAGTTCTTTTCTGAAGAAGGACGAAGGGAACCTCCAAGGAGAAGATGTCCGAGAAGGGCTGACTGCGGTAATCAGCGTCAAGGTCCCCGAACCCCAATTTGAAGGTCAGACTAAAACCCGCTTGGGCAACAGCGAAATCAAAGGGATCGTAGAGGCCTTGATCAATGATAAGCTTGCGAGCTACTTTGCGGAACATCCGAGCGATGCCAAAAAGATTGCGATGAAAGGCATCGAAGCAGCCCGGGTGCGCGAGGCAACCCGCAAGGCCAAGGATCTGGCCAGACGGAAGGGGGCCTTAGACTCGGGTTCCCTCCCCGGAAAGCTGGCGGACTGTCAAGAGCGGGACCCGGCTCTGAGCGAGATCTTTCTGGTGGAGGGAGATTCGGCCGGTGGATCGGCCAAGCAGGGAAGAGACCGCCGCAATCAAGCTATACTGCCCTTAAAGGGAAAAATCCTCAACGTGGAGAAGGCCCGCTTCGATAAGATGCTCTCCTCTCAAGAGATCCGTTTAATCATTACCGCTTTGGGTACAGGAGTTAAGGACGATTTCGATCCGGCGAAGCTCCGTTACCATTCCATCATCATCATGACAGACGCGGATGTCGACGGTTCTCATATCCGAACTTTGCTCCTCACCTTTTTCTACCGCCAGATGCCCGAGCTGGTGGAGAAAGGTTATCTCTTCATCGCACAACCTCCCCTGTACAAGGTAAAACGAGGGAAACTAGAGCGATACCTAAAAGATGAGAATAGTCTGGAAGACTATCTGATCGAGAATGGCACAGAGAACGTCCGTGTTTGGTCACCTAACAACGGTAGTGGTCTCACCGGCAAGCCCCTTCAGGGGTTCATTAAGAAGGTGCTGCGCCTGGAGAAACTGATGGCCATTACGACTCGCAAAAAGAAAAGCCGTTCGGTCTTGGAGGCCCTCTTGCTCGAGGATGATTTTACAGAGGAGACCCTGAAAGATGCGAAGGCGCTCAAAAATATTCAAGCGCAACTCGTCTCCTATATAAACCTCCTGGCCCCGGATGAGGCCCCTCTCTCTTGTGAGATCGAGGAAGACCCCGAGCACAACTGCTTAAAGCTCGTCTGTACCACAAGGGCTAATGGGACGGGAGTCCAGACCGTCATCGACCGTAATTTTCTGGTGAGCGCTGAGTATACGAAGCTCAAAAAGCTTTTCTCAGAGCTGACAGCGCTGGGCGATCCTCCCTACTGTGTGGAGAACGGGCAGAACCCGGCGAGACTCCGCTCCCTAGAAGAGCTCCTGAAATATATCATGGAGGGCGGCAAGAAGGGTCAGTACATTCAAAGGTACAAGGGCCTCGGAGAAATGAACCCGGAGCAGCTTTGGGAAACCACGATGAACCCCGAGATGCGAGTCCTGCTCCAGGTCCGTATCGAAGATGCCGTAGAGGCGAACGACATCTTTTCCACTTTAATGGGGGATGAGGTAGAACCCCGGCGTAAGTTTATTGAAGAACATGCCCTCACGGTAAAAAACCTCGATATCTAACTCAAGAATAAAAGTTCAAAAGGCTAAACCGTTCAAAACGATTTGAGCGGATTCAATAGCTTTAACGAGTCATGGAAGCCACTCTCAAGCAACGGAAGATCCCGGTCTATATCGAAGACGAGATGCGTCGGTCCTATATGGACTACGCGATGAGCGTCATCATTGGCCGGGCCATTCCGGATGTCCGTGACGGGCTAAAGCCGGTGCATCGGCGAGTTCTCTACGCTATGTATGATATGGGGAACTCTTGGAACAGCCCTTATAAGAAGTCCGCCCGCGTGGTCGGCGACGTTATCGGCAAGTACCATCCGCATGGTGACGCAGCGGCCTATGACACCATCGTGCGCATGGCCCAGGATTTTTCTATGCGTTACCCTCTGGTTGACGGACAGGGAAATTTCGGTTCCGTCGATGGTGATCCACCCGCTGCCATGAGATACACAGAGATCCGCATGTCTCAACTGGCCGGGGAGGTCCTAGCCGATCTCGAAAAAGATACCGTTGACTTTATTCCCAATTATGATGACTCCCTCAAAGAGCCCACGGTGCTCCCCTCCCGCATTCCCGCTCTATTGATCAACGGGACTTCCGGTATTGCTGTCGGAATGGCTACGAATATCCCCCCACACAACCTGGGAGAGGTCGTGGACAGTTTAGTGGCCATGGTAGAAAAGCCGGATATCTCCGTCAAGGAACTCATGAAGCATATCCCCGGTCCAGATTTTCCCACTGGCGGCTTCATCCACGGCAGAGAGCCTATCGCCCAAGCCTATGCGGAAGGCCGAGGGATTATCCAGATGAGGGGGAGGGCCTTTATAGAAACGGTCAAACGCACAGGGAGAGAACAGATTATTATCAGCGAGATCCCCTACATGGTCAACAAGGTTCGCCTCATCGAGCAGATCGCTAGATTGGTCCAAGAGAAAAAAATGGATGGTGTGGGGGACCTGCGTGATGAATCCGATCGGGAAGGTATGCGAATTGTAATCGAGCTCAAGCGAGATGCGGTACCCGAGGTGGTGATCAATCAGCTTTACAAGCATACGTCTTTACAGGAGTCTTTTGGGGTTAATATGCTCGCGATCGTGGAAGGCAGGCCAAAGCTCCTCAGTCTTAGAGATGCCCTCAAGGCCTTCCTGGATCATCGCAAAGAGGTGGTCGCACGTCGCACCGCTTATGACCTGCGCAAGGCCGAGGAACGACTGCACATCCTGGAAGGGTTGAAAATCGCTCTGGACCATCTGGATGCGGTAATCGCCCTGATCCGCAGCTCCAACGACCCCAAGGTGGCCAGGGATGGCCTGGTGAAGAACTTCGGTTTGACGGAGATCCAGGCCCAGGCCATCTTAGACATGCGCCTCCAGAGGTTAACTGGCCTGGAGCAGGAGAAGATACTGAAAGAGCACGGGGAAACCGTGGAACTTATCGCCAAACTGCGAGAAATCCTGGCCGATGAGAAGGAGATCTATAGGATTATCATTGAAGAGCTGAAGGAAATTAAGAAGCGCTTTGGAGACCCGAGGCGAACTGAAATCGTGAACCGGTCTGAGGATATCTCTGTCGAAGATCTCATTGTGGAAGAGGATATGGTAGTCACCATCTCCCACGAGGGCTATATCAAACGCAACCCGGTGACGCTCTACCGGGCACAGCGGCGCGGGGGAAAGGGAAAGATCGGGGCAACAACGCGGGATGAGGATTTTGTCGAATACCTCTTTGTTGCCTCCACTCATTCCTACATCCTCTTTTTTACCACGGTAGGTAAGGTCTACTGGATCAAGGTCCATGAGCTTCCTCAAGCAGGGAGAGCAGCCAAGGGAAGGCCTATTGTTAACCTTCTCCATCTGGAGCAGGGAGAAAAGGTCTCGGCCTTTCTTTCGGTACGCGAGTTCCAGGAGGGGCGCTTTGTTGTTTTTTCCACGAAAAAGGGACTGATCAAGAAGACCGAACTCATGGCCTATGCCAACCCCCGCTCGGCTGGAATTCGTGCCATCGGCATCGATAAAGAAGATGAAGTAATCAGCGTGCGCTTGACGGACGGACAGCAGGAGATCATCCTCTCCACCTTGAACGGCCAGTCCATTCGCTTCAAAGAGGAGCAGGTCCGGCCTACAGGACGGGGAAGCCATGGGGTTGTGGGGATGCGACTGGACAAAGGGGATGAGGTAGTGAGCATGGAGATCCTGAGTCTCAGCACCAATATTTTAACCGTAGCGGAAAACGGCTATGGCAAGCGCACCGACATGGAAGAGTACCGTCTCCAATCCCGTGGGGGGAAAGGGATCATTACCATGAAGACCACCGAAAAGACCGGTCGGGTGGTCGGGGTGCAGCAGGTGACCGAAGACGACCAGCTCATGCTGATAACCAAGCAAGGCAAGATTATCCGTCTCAGGGTTAAGGACATCCGTATTATCGGGCGTAATACCCAAGGGGTACGTCTCATCGACCTCGAAGGCGGCGAGAGGGTGGTCTCTTTGGCACGATTGGCTGAAAATGAAGAGGAGGATTAATACGTGATCGTTTTTCGTGGCTGGTGATCGCGACTGGTTGGTTGTGACGAACACGAGGCCGGGGCACGAGAGACGAGTTGAGCCCATGGGCAAGGCAATCGGGGTCATTGGGGCTGGAGGTTGGGGGACGGCCCTGGCCAAGCTATTATGCGAAAAGGGTCATGAGTTAACTCTCTGGTGTCGTGGAGAAGAATGCTGTCGGGAGATTCAGGAAAGAAGAGAAAATCGCTCCTACCTTGCGGGAATCCTCCTGCCGCTCTCTCTTAAAGCTACCCGTTCTTTAAAAGAGGCCGTTTCTGAAAAAGAACTTCTCTTTTGCGCAGTTCCCTCCCATGGCGTGCGCGACGTGTTAGAAAAAGCTGTATTCCACGTGTCTCCGCAGACAACTATGGTCTGTGGAACGAAGGGTATCGAAGAGAAGAGCCTGATGACTATGGGAGAGGTCATAAAGGAGACCTTTGGCGAGTCTAGAGGAAGACGGCTTGCTTTCCTATCCGGCCCGACCTTCGCCCTTGAGGTGGCCCAGGGTCTCCCGGCCGCCATTACAGTGGCAGCTTCTGTAGAGCGGGTAGGGAGAGAGATTCAAGAAACCCTCAGCACACAGAGCCTCAGGGTTTATACGTCCAAAGATGTGGTTGGAGTGCAGATGGGTGGAGTGGTTAAGAACGTGATCGCCATAGCTGCAGGTATCAGCGATGGCTTGGGGTTAGGATATAATGCTCGGGCGGCATTGATCACCCGCGGATTGGCCGAGATGACCCGTTTAGCAATTAAGATGGGAGGGCATCCGCTCACCCTCTCCGGATTGCCCGGGCTGGGAGATCTGATTTTGACTTGCACAGGAGAATTGAGTCGCAACCGCAGAGTTGGAATCCGGATTGGACAGGGTGAAAAGCTCCAAGAGATCTTGGATGGGATGCGGATGGTAGCGGAAGGCGTACGGAACACTCGATCCGTCCATCTTCTTGCTGGACGACTCGGAGTTGAGATGCCTATCGTGGAGCAGATGCATCTGGTTCTCTATGAGGGTAAGCAACCGCTGGATGCCGTGCGTGACCTAATGCAGCGATCTCTCAAGGCTGAAATCATGTAAATTGACAACCATCCGGCTCTGTGTTGAAATGAAGTTTTAGTTGTTTACCTGGTCAAGGGAGCCATCATTTTATGAAGAGAACTTATCAACCAAGCAACATAAGCCGTAAAAGGACCCACGGTTTTCTCGCCCGGATGGAAACGCCGGGGGGACGAAACGTCCTGAGACGTAGAAGAGCAAAGGGCCGCAAAAAATTGACCGTCGTAGTGCCGCCAAAACGGGCTCGCTCTTAGAACTTAGAATCGGAGGGTGATGTTGTCCCGGGGCGGGGAAAGGTTTCCGAAGCAAGCCCGTCTTACCAGACGCTCCGAGTTTTTGAACCTGTCACGACGAGGGAGAAAGATTCATACCTCCCATTTTGTTGTCATCAGCCAAACAAACGACAAGGGAGAAAACAGACTCGGCGTGACGGTCAGCGCGAAGGTGGGGAATGCGATCGTCCGTAACCGAATCAAGAGGCTTCTTAGAGAATATTTTCGTCGCCACCGCCGTGAGATCCCCTATCATCACGATATCGTTATTATCGCTAGAAAGGGGGCGGAAAAACTCTCTTTCGACGAGGTGGGAGGGGAACTCAGGAGGGCCTTTACCTATCAGGGGAGTCGCCAAAGGTAGTGTTTGGATCGTGTAATAGAGGAATCATTATCGTCCTTGTAGGATATCGCCGCTTTATATCTCCTTTCTTGCCTCGCTCCTGCCGCTTTTTCCCTAGCTGCTCCGCC
The DNA here is from genome assembly GCA_027297485.1 of Deltaproteobacteria bacterium. The sequence continues at coordinate 14,629 of JAPUHZ010000342.1, read as the reverse complement.
TATGCTTTGGAGGCGATAGAGCGATACGGGATCAAGAGAGGAATCTGGCTCGGTCTGCGTCGGATTCTGCACTGTCACCCTCTGCATCCTGGGGGCTATGATCCCGTTTGTTAAATTTCAGTTATGGAAAAGCGTGCAGTTATAGCTATTGTTTTCTCTATACTGATTCTCATTCTCTACCAGGAGTGGATGGCACGTCAGTACGGAACTCCTCCTTTACCTTCGCGAGAAGAGAAAAAGGTGGAAAAGGCTCCCGCCCCTTATCCAAAACCCCAGCCGAAACTTCAAGAGGCCGAAACAATAGCTGCTCCCGTAGAGCAGGCAGTGAAAGAGATCAGGGTGGAGACCGACCATTACATAGCAGTCTTTACCAGTCGAGGGGCGCGTCTCAAGAGTTTCATCCTCAAGGATTACTACACCTCCGTGGACGAAGAGAGCCCTCTCCTTGAAATGATCTCCTCTACTCCCGGGGTGCCTTATCCCTTGGGGGTTCAGCTCTATGGCCCCAATCCATCTGATGATGAAGGGCTCATTTATTCCGTCCAGGGCAGCGATTTGCGGCTTAGGGGGGATACCAAGGGAACTCTTGTCTTCCAAGCCCAGACCCCGTCGGGGACAACCTTGACCAAGAAGTTCACTTTTTTTGGATCCAGCTACCCGATTGAGCTGGAGTTTTCTGTTTTTGGGAGTAATGGGGTGATACCTGCGGGCCTGCTTCTTAGCTCCGAAGGAGGTAAAAAAGGTCCCGCGAAGGACGCTGTTTTCGAGGGGCTCCTGGCCCTCGTGGACGGTAAGCTGATACGGGAAGGGGGAGAAGAACTGGCGGAGGGAAAAGAGCTGAGCGGTCCTGTTTCCTGGGCCGGATTCGGTTATACCTATTTTCTCTTCGCTTCGATTCCCGAGAGCGAGACAGGCCAGAAGCTTACGGTAAGACAAGCCGACCCCGCACTGGTTATGGATATAGGCAGCCAACCCGGGTCGAACGCAGGTGGAAAAAGCCGCTATACGCTTTTCATAGGGCCCAAGGACCTCGACATCCTGAAATCCGTGGGGAGAGAGCTGGAGCAATCCATTGATTTTGGCTGGGTTAGGTTTATTGCCCTGCCCCTTCTTTCTATCCTGCGTTTCTCCCACCGCTTTACGGCTAGTTACGGCATTGACATTATCATCCTCACTATCCTTATGAAACTCCTCTTGGCTCCCCTGACACACAAGAGCTTTGTTTCAATGAAGCAGATGCAGAAGCTTCAGCCCCAGATGGAACGCATTAAGGAGAAATTCAAAAGCGATAAGGAGAAGCTGAATAAGGAGATCATGGAGCTTTATCGGCGCAATAAGGTCAACCCCTTAGGAGGTTGTCTGCCGATGGTGCTTCAGTTCCCGGTGTTCATCGGCCTTTACAATGCCCTGCGGACCCCGATTGAGCTACGCCACACCTCTTTCATGTGGATTAAAGATCTCTCTCGGCCCGATTGGGAGTCTCTGCCGATAAATCTGGCGGGGTGGGACGTAGGGATTCCAGTCCTTGTCCTACTTATGGGGGCCAGCATGTTTGCGCAGATGTGGATGACGCCCAGCGCAGGGGATCCCAACCAGAGGCGAATGATGCTTATGATGCCAGTGTTTTTTACAGCTATCTTTGTGACATTCCCTGCTGGTTTGACCATCTACTGGTTCGTGAATAACATTCTTAGCATTGCACAGCAATATCTGATCAACCGCATGCACAGGTAGGACGGATCCTGTTGGAGGTAAGCGATTCATGGAATATGTGGAAACTGAAGGCAAAACCATCGATGAGGCTATAGAAAACGCTCTTAAAATTTTAGCCGCCGACCGCGATAGGGTGACGGTGGATATTGTGGCGGAGGGAAGCAAGGGGATTCTGGGTTTTGGCGCGCAGAAGGCACGTATCCGAGCATCTCTGAGAAGGTCTCTAATCAAGGAGGAAAAACAGGCAGAGAGACAACCCTCTGAGGAGAAAAGGATAACGGAAGAGGGGGCCGCAGCGGTCAGCCAGAAGGGGAAGGAAGTGTTGGCTGAGATCCTCAGCCTTATGGGTGTGAGCGCCCCAATTGAGGTTAAGCCAGGAGAGATCGAAGAAGAGATTATTCTCGAGATCCATGGAGACAACGGTGGCCTCCTGATCGGGCGTAAAGGGCAGACCTTGGAGGCATTGCAGTATCTTTTAACACGTATCATAAGCGAGAGGCAGGGGAGAGAAGGCCCCCAAGTGGTTGTGGATACGGAACACTACCGTGAGCGCCGCCGAAAGAGTTTAGAAGATATGGCCTTACGTTTGGGGGAAAAGGCCAAGAGACAAAGAAAAACCGTTACCGTTGATGCCTTAGGCGCGGCCGACCGCCGTGTTATTCATGTTGCCCTCCAAGACGACCCCTGGCTCACAACTAAAAGCCTGGGCACGGGGGGCTACCGCCGTCTGCTTATCATCCCCGAAGGCGATAGGAAAAACAGGGAACGGTAACTTTTGCGAGCACGCTATTTTCCACCGTAGGGCTCTTTAACCTTAGAGCTTCTCCCCTCCCAAATAGATCCTTGACCGTACGGCTATCTCATAGCAGTATGGTTGGCCCGGCGATCTGGGTCCCAAACGGTCTGACTGTAGCGCCAGTCTCGTTAGAGCAATGACTGAGTTTGATCCTAATGAGGCAGAATGCTGTGTCTATCTTGATATCGAAACGACCAGCTTGGATCCGTCCAACGGAGATTTAACGGTCGTTGGTGTGTATCTAGACCATGGCAACAAACAAAAAGTTGTCCAGTTAGTCGGTGATGAGATATCCGCGGCAAAATTGGTTCGGATAGTGAGAAAAGTTAAGGTCCTTCATACCTATAATGGGAAACGATTTGACCTGCCCTATATTAAGGCAAAATTAGGCGTTGATCTTGCTAGGTCTTGTTTGCATAAAGACCTGATGTATGAGTGCTGGCGGAGAAATCTATTTGGCGGCCTTAAGGAGGTTGAAAGAAAACTCGGCATTAAAAGAGAATTGACCGGTATAGACGGCAGGATGGCTGTCCAGCTATGGCTTGATTATCAGTCTTCCGGAGACAGAAGATTTCTAACGACCTTATTAAAGTACAATAGAGAAGATATTATGAATTTGAAAGCGCTCAGGCAAAAGTTGAATGTATGAATGGCGACCTTTATATTCATTGGTATCCACCTGGAGGAGCGTGATCTAAAGCAATTTTTTAAAGTAAGTTCAAACCTGCACGCAAGTGTGTGCCCCAGCGCCATCTGGCAAACGGCTGGATAACGCCAATCCCTGCCTTGACGCCGGTGTCCGTTTGAATCTTTTTCGACAGCGCTCAAACAAATAAAAGAGCATGGCTACAAGCGGTCCCCAGGGGCTAAACCGCCGGGCATGCCTGTTGGCTTTGGTCTCCCTCACCAGCACTTCGAAATCGTTTTGCGGAAAGAGTTTGAAATCTGGCTGGACATACTATAAAATAAATTAGGTTGGGCCTTCTCTTCATTGTGGGACTGATTGGATGACTTAGCACATCGATCAAGATATATACCCACAGAAAGTTCGCCCGTTAATCCTTAATTTGGACAAGAGTGACCTAAATAAGAAGTTTTGCCTGCCAAGGCAGAAAGGGAGGAAGTGATGTTCCGAAGAGTCTTGCCCTTGACCCTGCTGGGTTTTCTACTCAGTATCCTCCCAGCGTATCCTCTAACGGTAGAGGAGATCCTCACGCTCAAAAAAGCCGGTGTAACCGAGAAGACGATCCAGATGCTCCTTCAGCGGGAGCACGAAGACGTATCCGCTGCTGAACGGCTGGGTATCTGGACGACTCGGGACGGCCGGGTTATCCGCTCCACACCGCCCAGCTCCTGTGACTTCCATCACGCTCACTACCCGATCTCCGTCTCTCCCTTTATACACCTCACCCTTCCTTAGCTTGTGCTGCTTGTGGTCTGGGGGGGAAATTAATAATAACAGACTACGAGACCAAATACGGAGAAAAGGTCACCTAACAGGATCAAGGGACTGGAACTGTTCCCACCTTAATGAACAACTCCTGGCAATTTCAATTCCCCAGAGAACCGTCGATGCCATGCCGTCTCCTTGAGGTTATTGGACCATAAATCTTCTGTTCCCTTACGGGACCAACCCCACCGTGTCTCACGGCATGGGCGTAGCAGCCATAGTACGTAGACATGCGGGTTGTCTTTCAAGGAATGTGACAGCGGCCCTCATCTTAGTCCTCTCCCCTTTGAGTGGGGTGGAAAGGATGAAGGGGAATTTTCACGCGGGCTGGCAGAAGCTCAGTAAACAAGAAAAATCTAGGAGACAAGATTAAAGACGGACCGCCAGGGAGAGGATTGACGGCGGTGGGGTTCCATGTCAATATTAGAAATGACCGGTCAGTCGGTCATTTTCCTATTGGGCTGCTAAGTGGCTATTATAGTTGATAAAGATAGAAAGCGCAGAGAGATTCTCCAGGCGGCCATGCAGATATTTGCCCGGGAGGGATACCACCGCGCGAAGATGGAGGCGGTCGCAGCGGAGGCCGGGATCGGCAAGGGCACGGTATACGAATATTTCCGAAGCAAGACGGATCTCTTCCTTGCACTGCACGAGCACATGTTATCCGAACTAAAAGCCTTCTACATGAAAGAGCTGGCCGGCATCCGCCAGCCCAGCCTTATGCTCGAGCGTTTCATTGCCGTGGCCTTCCAGACCTTCCGCCTGTGGGAACCATTCTTTTTGGTGTTCTTCGATTTCTGGGCCGAGGGGGGTCGAGGGGAACAACAGGCCTTGCTTCAGACACGCCTACGCGAGGCCTACGCGGTTTCTCGCAGCGACATCGCTGCCATCATCTCGGCCGGTGTGGAGGATGGCTCCTTCCGTTGCCATAATCCTTTGCTGGCCGCAGCCACCATCTTGGCCTCCCTGGATGGACTGGTTCTCCAGTGGCTCTGCGACCGCGATGCCTTCGACCTGGATGCCATGCGTGAAATGTTCACCCAGACTACCCTGCGGAGCCTGCGGCCATGACCAAACGTGGCTTCTCTCTTCTCTTGATTCTGGCAATGGCCCTCATGACTGCCGTTGGTATTTTTCTGATCCGAGCAGTACAAGAGCCGCCCCGGCCCAAGGCGGAACCGCTCCCTGTGGCAGTGGAAGTGGTCAGCATCACCCCACGCAACTTCACATATCGGTTAGTGGCGCTGGGAACCGTCCATGCTATCCGGGAAGCCGCACTCGGCCCCAAGGTCTCAGGTCCTGTGAGCATGATCCCCCCGCAAGTAGAGCTGGGTGCGGCCGTGGAGCAGGGGGCCTTGCTAGCTGAAATTGACCCTACCCATTTTCGAATAGAGATGAGGCGCCGAGAAGGCATCCTAGCCCGCGCACAAGCAGAGGTCCGAGGGAGGGAGGTGGACATGGCGCGGCAAAAAACACTTATCCGCCTTAGTCGGGAGAAATTGCGCCTCACCCGCGCTGAGCACAACCGACTGGTCAACCTACTCGAGAAAGAGTTAATCGCCCAGCAAGAGGTGGAGCGTGCGGAACTATCCGTCCGTCAAATCCAGGAGGAGCTAGAGCGGGCCGAGAGCGGGTTGCGTGAAGCCGAGGTGCAGCACGCAGTGGCTGAAGCTGAGCTGACAAGTACCCAGGCTGAGTTGGCACGGGCGCGTGAGGATCTGGCAGACACCCAGGTGCGAGCGCCCTTTACTGGGGTCATATCCGAAAAACAGATCACTCTAGGGGAGCAGGTTGTCCCCGGCACGATCCTTTTTCGCCTAGCCGATTTTACCATCGTGAAGCTCCTGATCCGTATCCCTACAGACGACATCGAGTTTCTCCATCCTGGCATGGGTGCTGAAGTGATTGTTAGTGGCTTGTTTGAGACCTTCCGAGGCAGGGTTGAACATATTGGTCCCAGCGCGGACCACGAGACACGGACTTTCCCAGTGGAGGTGCTGGTTGAGAACCAGGGCTCAAAGCGGCTCCTTCCTGGAATGTTTGCGCGCGCCCATATTCCGGTGCGGACCTATCCAAAGGCGATCCTGATCCCAAGGACAAGCGTTCTCAGCGAGAGCGGGGGGCCGGCAGTCTTTGTCGCGGACATAGAGCATGGAATCGCCCGCCGCCGGCCAGTCACCATCGCCCGAACCTTCGGATCTCGTCACTTAATCCGCAGGGGACTCCAAGCAGGCGACCTTCTGGTGATCATGGGCCAACGTTTGCTCCGAGACGGCGCGACGATCCGCGTGGCGGGGAAGCGGGAGCTTGAGCCATGAGAAGACTGGTGGAGTTCTCTGTCCAGAACCGGGTCTTGGTGAACCTGCTCACCCTCCTTGTGCTAGGGATAGGGGTAGTGACCTACCTCCGGATGCCCCGGGAGATGTTCCCCGAATTTTCCCGCCAGGCGGTCCGGGTCGTTACTGAATACCCGGGGGCCTCCCCTGTGGAAGTGGAGAAGCTCATAACGGCGAAGATTGAAGAGGAGGCAGCGAATATCGGTGACTTAGAGGAGCTTTTGTCGGTCTCGCAGGAGGGACGATCAGAGATCCTCCTTAAGTTCCAACCGGATACGGACATGAGTCGCGCCCTAAGTGATGTCCGAGCGGCCCTGGACCATGTCACTGACTTACCAGAAGAGGCCGAGGAACCTCAGGTTAATGAGGTGAAGTCCGCCTTCCCGGTGATCACTGTGTCGTTGGCTGGCGAAATAGACGAGGCAACGCTTAGGGAGATGGCCAAGGATCTCCGGGACGACCTGCGTCGGCTCCGGGGAGTCGCCGCCGTCATTATCCTGGGGATCCGCGAGCGACAGATCTGGGTCGAGGTGGAGCCCGAACGGCTCGACCAGTACCGCCTGAGCCTGGATGATCTCAAGACGGCTATCGCCAACCACAACCAGAATGTCCCTGGGGGAACCTTGAAGACCGCCCGCGGAGAGATCCTTTTACGGACTCTGGGTGAAGCCGAAGGGGTACGTGATATTGAACGAATCATTCTACGGGCCAAGCAAGTCGGCCACCCCTTAACCGTGGGAGACGTCGCAACGGTCCGGGAGACTTTCAAAGATGCCACAACGATGGGGCGCTTTAACGGACGCTCGGCCATTAACCTGGTGGTCTCCAAGGAACGTCAAGGAGATGCCATTGACATAGCAAGGCGAGTCCGAACCCTAGTGGAAGAGCTCCGGGGGCGGTTACCGGGGACTGTGGAGATCGGGCTGTACAACGATTTTTCGGTCTTTATCCAAAACCGGCTGAACACACTGCGCTGGAGTGGCATCATCGGACTCATTATCGTCCTGACTACCCTATGGCTCTTCGTGCGGACCCGGATCGCCTTGCTAACCGGGCTTGGGATTCCTTTTGCCATGCTTGGAGGGATCGTCTTTATGTCGGCGTATGGGATCAGCCTGAATATGGTCTCTCTCTTTGGCCTGATCCTGGTCCTGGGTCTCTTAGTTGACGATGCTGTCATTGTGACCGAGAACGTCTACCGCTACGTGGAAGGCGGGATGGATTCACAGCAAGCGGCCATCAAGGGTACGGTGGAGGTAGCCTGGCCAGTAGTGGCGACAGTCGTTACCACGGTGGCGGCATTCGTGCCGCTCTTGATGCTTCCCGGGACCATGGGGGTTTTCCTGGCGCCTATCCCGATTGTAGTGAGCTTTGCCCTAATGGCTTCACTATTGGAGGTGCTTTTGGTCCTCCCCTCCCACCTGACCGATATTATTACCCCGGCTTACGCTCAGCGGCTTCGCCGTCGGGAAATGCCCTGGCTAGCACGGGTCAGGACTCTCTACGAGAAACTGCTAGCTATGGCGCTGAGATGGCGCTATGTAACCGCCGCACTCCTCCTTTGCGTCACTATGCTACTGGGGGCTGTGGCTCATTACCGAATCCCGTTCGTCCTCTTTCGCGAGTTTGAGTCCTCCCAGTTCTTCGTCAACTTCGAAACCTCTCCAGGGTCCAAGATCGAGGACACACTAAAGATAGCCAAGCAGGCCGAGCAAGTGGTGCTTGGATTACCTGCCGGCGAAATCAAGTCGCTGGCAACCAACATTGGGATCATCTTCCTGGACGTGCACCGGGCCGAGCGCGGGCCCAATCTAGGACAACTAATGGTGGAGCTTGAGGAGGACCGGCAGCGCAATGTGGAGGATGTCATCGTGGAACTCCGCGCCGGCATGGCGCAAATCCCGGGTATTACGAAGATCCAATTTCTAAGTCTCCAGGCCGGCCCCGGGGGGCCAGCCATTGAGGCACGGGTTGTAGGGAACAAAATTCATGTCCTGCGCAAATTGGCGAACGAAATAGAGGGGTTTCTGCAAGGGATTCCTGGGGTGCAAGACGTTCGAAATGACTTTACAGAGGGAAAAGAGGAACTGCAGATTACCCTGCGGCCTGAGGCTCGAGCCCTGGGACTGGACCTGGGTCAGATTGCGCGGCAGGTTCAGCAGGGATTCCTGGGCGTAGAGGCCTCAACCATCCAGCGGCGGGATGAGGATGTGCCTATTGTTATTCGATTTCCCCAGGCGGTTCGAGGAAGGCTAGAGACCGTGGCGAGGATGAAACTCACGCTGCCCTCGGGACAGCGCGTGTTTCTACGGGACGTTGCCCACCTGGATACCGCTGTTGGCACAAGCAAGATCCGGCGGGATGACCAGAAGCGTGCCATTACCGTCTTGGCCGATGTGGATACCCGGGTGGCTAACGTCTTCCAGATTACCGAGAGGTTGAAGCGGGAGTTTGGAGATGGTAGCAGTCGCATTCCCGGCTATCGGGTCATCGTCAAAGGAGAACGACAGGAGTTTGAAGAATCGCTGGCATCGCTGCCGCAGATCTCAGTGATCGCCCTTCTGTTGATCTATTTTATCCTAGGCTCGCTCTTCAAGTCGTTCATCCAGCCTTTCATTGTCATGGCCGCCATCCCCTTTGCCCTGGATGGCGTAGTCATCGGACACCTAATCATGAAAGAACCGTTGAGCTTCCTTTCTATTATGGGTCTGATCGCGCTTGCCGGGGTCGTGGTTAACGATTCGCTGATCCTAGTGGATTTTATCAACCGCGCCCGGAAAGGAGGGTCGCCGCGAGACGACGCGATCCTGGCTTCCGGTGTGATGCGGCTCAGGCCGGTCCTGCTCACTACGGTCACCACGGTGGGTGGCCTGATCCCCCTGGCCTTTTTCGCCACGGGACAAGCCAAGTTCCTCTCTCCTATGGCCATTTCTGTGGTCTGGGGTCTCTCCTTCGCCACCATCCTCACGCTGATCCTCATCCCCTGCCTGTATGCAATGGTGGACGACCTTGCAACTGCTCTTAGGCGCCTGGTCGGAATCCAGCCGCACGCCTAGACCCTCATCATTGAAGGTCCCGGGAATGGATACACCGGCTCTCCTAAGTAGTCCTTACGACTTCGTGACCTCATTGGGTTCAGCCTGAAGCTATTGTTGAAACCCTTCGGTTCGTCTATTATAGTAAAATCGTGCTGAAACGGCGTAAGACGAGGCAAATCCAGGTTGGCAATGTCGAAATAGGGGGGGATGCCCTGATTTCGGTCCAATCGATGACCAAGACGGACACCCGTAATGTGGAAGCCACCGTAGAGCAGATATGGGCTTTGGAGGCGGCAGGTTGTGATATTGTAAGGGTCGCGGTGCCGGTTCGGGAGGCCGCAGAACGGCTCCAGGAGATTAGAAGACAGATCCGCATCCCGCTGGTCGCCGATATCCACTTCAACTACAAACTCGCCCTCATCGCCTTGGAACAGGGGGTAGACGGTCTGCGCCTCAATCCCGGCAATATCGGCGCCCGCTGGTGCATAGAGGAGGTCATCAAGGTCGCCTCTGAGCGCAAGATCCCTATCCGTATTGGGGTCAACGCGGGATCCCTAGAGAAGGATCTCTTGAAGAAGTTTGATGGCCCCACGGCCGAAGGGATGGTTGAAAGCGGGCTGCGCCACATCCGCATTTTGGAAGATCTAGGCTATAGCGAAATCAAGCTCTCACTTAAATCATCGGATCCCCTTATGATGATTGAAGCTTACCGGCTGCTGGCTGACAAGGTTGATTACCCTTTTCACCTGGGTGTGACCGAGGCCGGCACCTCCACGGTGGGGACGATTAAATCCTCTGTCGGGATCGGGACGCTTCTTGCAGAAGGTATCGGCGACACGATTCGCGTCTCCCTGGCGGCCGATCCGGTCGAAGAGGTGCGTGCGGGGCTAGAGATCCTGAAATCCCTCGGCCTGCGCCGCGAGGGGCTGACCTTTGTCGCTTGTCCCTCCTGCGGTCGTGCGGATGTCGACCTCGTTGGCTTGGCCAAGGAGGTGGAACAACGTTTGGTCCCCTTTAGAAATAAGGATATCCATGTAGCCGTCATGGGTTGTGAGGTGAACGGTCCGGGGGAGGCGCGCGCTGCCGACCTCGGTGTCGCCGGAGGAAAGGGAATCGGCCTCATCTTTAAAAAAGGGGAAGTGATCCGGAAAGTCCCGGAGGCCCAGATCGTAGAGGCCCTGATGGAGGAGGTGGAGAGGCTCGTGGTCGAAAAAGAAGCAGAGAAAGCAGCGGCTGTGGACGATTAGCCGTTTCCTTACTCGGCTTTCCACCCTAGAGAAAACCGTGCGCTGGAGCACTACTTTTATCCCCACGCTTAAAGAGGATCCCGCTGACGCAGAGGTGATCAGTCACAAACTCTTGGTCCGCGCCGGAATAATCCGTCAGGTAAGCCGGGGAATCTATGACTACCTTCCCTTGGCACTGAAGGTCATTCGAAAGATCGAAACAATTGTAAGAGAGGAAATGGATCGGGCCGGGGCGCAGGAGCTTTTGCTGCCGATCGTCTCGCCTGCCGAGCTGTGGCAGGATAGCGGCCGCTGGGAGGTCTACGGCAAAGAGCTTTTCCGTTTTAAGGACCGCCACGAGAGGGATTTTTGCCTTGGACCCACGCACGAGGAGGTGATTACGGACCTGGTCCGCCGGGTGGTGCGCTCTTACCGCGAGCTCCCTTTTAATCTGTACCAAATTCAAACCAAGTTCCGCGATGAGGTGCGTCCGCGCTTTGGTCTCATGCGGAGTCGAGAGTTCATCATGAAGGATGCCTATAGCTTCCACACGGATATAGACGACTGTCGGCGCGAATATGAAAATATGTTCCAGACCTATAAAAGGATCTTCACCCGCTGCGGTCTTCGGTTTCGTCCGGTGGAGGCGTATACGGGCGCTATCGGTGGGACCCTCTCTCATGAGTTTCATGTGCTGACCGATTCCGGGGAGGATGCCCTGGTAAGCTGCAATAGCTGTGACTATGCGGCCAATATACAGAAAGCCGAGGTCAAAGCGCAGAGGCCTCTGGGGCGCGATCTGAAGGAGCCCTCACCGCCCTTAAAAAAGGTTGCTACTCCGGGAAAGAAAAGCGTAGCTGATGTGTCTCATTTTCTAGCCCTTCCTGAGGAGAGATTCATTAAAACATTAGTCTACAAAATGGATGACGCAGAGCTGGTGGCCGTTTTGGTACGCGGAGATCATGAGATCAATGAATCAAAACTCCTCTCAAGTTTGAGTTGTCGGGAAGTGGCCCTGGCAGATGAAGTTGAAGTGGAGAGGGCCACGCATGTCACGCCTGGCTTTTTGGGGCCGATTGGACTCGGACTCCGGGTCGTGGCGGATCAGGCTATCCAGGGGATGCGCGGAGCAGTCACAGGCGCCAATGAAACCAATGCCCACTTTGTGGAGGTGGATCAGGAGCGGGATTTCACACCCTCCACTTTTGCTGATCTTCGGATGACGGTGGCAGGAGACCTCTGTCCTCGATGCGATCAGGGCTCTCTCGATTGTTACCGTGGCATAGAGGTGGGCCAGGTCTTCTACCTAGGAAAAAAGTACAGTGAGTCTATGGGCGCCACCTACCTTGATGCTGAGGGGCGGGAGCGGCCGATTGAAATGGGCTGTTATGGGATCGGTATCACCCGACTGCTCGCCGCAGCCGTTGAGCAAAATCACGACTCCAACGGGATCATCTGGCCTTTTTCCATCGCCCCCTTTCATGTCCTGCTCCTTCCGATCAATTACAAGGAGAAGAGCATTCGAGAAGTAACCAAAGACCTTTACAAGGAGCTTTTAAAGCGCGGGATTGAGATCCTCCTCGATGATCGGGATGAGCGGCCGGGGGTCAAGTTCAAGGATGCCGACCTTATTGGGGTCCCCTTGCGGGTCACGATTGGCAAAAAGGGACTGGATAGGGGTTGTGTGGAGGTGCGCTGGCGGCGGGAGGGGAGGACTGAGGAGATACCGGTGCGCGAGGCCAGACAGAAAATACAGGCCTTGGTTACAGAGGCACTCAGAGTCTAAAGAATGGCGTCGAATCTCCAGCTTGTTCGTTCCCCCGGCTCCATGCGAGAGCGAGGATCAACCGCTCTCGATGTGGATGATTTAGAGCGGGTGAGGGCGCTGGTCGGGCTCCTAGCCGGTGAGGTGGGGATGTTCAAGGTCGGCAAGCAACTCTTTACCCACGCCGGGCCCCCGGCGGTAAAACTGATACAAAAAATGGGGGGTGAAGTTTTTTTAGACCTCAAATTTCACGATATCCCTAGCACTGTGGCAAAAGCGGCGATTGTGGCGACCCGTCTAGGAGTCAAAATGTTTAATGTCCACGCCTCCGGGAGTCTGGCGATGATGCGTCAAACTGTTAGAGAGGTGCGCCGGGTCTGTCGGCAGGAGCCGCTGAGGCGACCCATCATGTTGGCAGTAACTGTTCTGACCAGCCTTAACAAAAGAGACCTAGAAAAGCTGGGTGTGGATGGAGAGGTCACTGATCAGGTGGTCCGCCTAGCGCTTTTGACCCTGGAGGCAGATATGGACGGGGTCGTGGCTGCTCCTCATGAGGTGGCCGAAATTCGCGCAGCTTGCGGTCGTCGCTTTATCATCGTCTCCCCTGCGATACGAGCCCAGAGGGGGAAGCGTAACGATCAGAGGAAGGTGATGACCCCCAAGGAGGCAGTCCGTGCGGGGGTCGACTATGTCGTGGTGGGGCGACCGATTATCGAGGCCAAGGACCCTCTAAGCGTGGTACGAGAGATGGTCTCCGAAATGGACCGCAGCAACGCAACGGCCTCTTAAGATAATCTCTCGCCACAGGGTTCAATCTTGCCCCGACTACGCGGCCCCTCTGGGTTAATCTTTTGCCCAAAAATGATAAAAATGATGGACGGGACTTTGTCCGGAGCCTATGGCAAAACCTTTACGGATTGCCTGGGTAATATACCGCTTCGCCTGGACAACCGCTTTTTCCGGCTTCTCTCCCTTGGCCAAACTGGCGGCAATAGCCGCGGAAAAGGTGCAGCCCGTTCCGTGGGTGTGGGGGGTGCGAACTCGAGGGGCGCTGATCTCCCGGAACTTTTTTCCGTCGTAGAAGATATCCGTTGCCGGGCCTCTTCGGTGACCTCCTTTGATGACAACGCTTCTCGCTCCCATAGCGATAATCCGCCTTGCGGCCTCTTTAATCTCTTTGGAATTCGTCCCCTGAACACCAGTCAACTGCTCTGCCTCAGGCAGATTGGGAGTGACTACCGTCGCTAGAGGGATAAGTTTAGAACGCAGGATCTCGATTCCCTCGCGGCGTAAGAGAAGATCTCCTCCCTTAGCTACCATGACCGGATCTACAACCAGGTTTTGCAAACAATGTTCCCGAATCTTCTCTGCGACCACCTCAATAATGGTCGAGTTGGCGAGCATGCCGGTCTTGAGGGCATGGGTTCCTATATCTTGGACCACCGCATCGATCTGGGCTGCGATAAGATCCACCGGCAGCTCCAGGATCTGAGTTACCCCGAGGGTGTTTTGTGCTGTGATAGCCGTAATGACGGAAGTTCCGTAAACTCCAAGGGCAGCAAAGGTCTTGATATCCGCCTGAATCCCGGCGCCGGCACCCGAGTCTGAACCGGCAATGGTGAGAGCTTTGTAAACGGCTTTCATCATGATTGTATCCTACCAGAGGTTTCGTCGCAGTTCATCCGGTTTTTATGCCCCTTGACTGGGGCCAATCTCTGGTCATATACCTTATCCAAAAGAGCGATCAGGAGGGCCGTTATGATTAAAACTCAAGGGGTGGTTCACTTCACGATCCCGGTAACTGATCTCGGACGAAGCGAAAAGTTTTATAGCGAGTTCCTAGGCATGCGCGTCCTGCGCAAAAACCCCCGCATGGTCTTCCTCAAATGCGGGAATGATTATCTAGTGTTGGGAAAGAGTAAAACCCCCATCAAGCCCAACACCGAAGGGGACCACACCATCCACCATGCCTTCAAGGTGGCTGCGGAGGACTTTGACCGATCGGTGGAGTTTCTAAAGCAAAGCGGTGTGGAAATTCTCGATATCGAAGACCGCCAGGACGGCACCTTCCAGGGAAAATCCGCCTATTTCCACGACCCTGACGGCAATGCCCTAGAGATCCACGACGCCCGTAAGGTGGGTGTCGAGTAAGCTGGAACTCCTTTCTAATACAAACGTATTTAAATTTGTTACATTGAGGCTATTCCGAGGGGAAGGAGACTGAAGGACGAGGGAACCGAACGTGAGGCTTGGTGCAGGCCCAAACGGTAGGAATAATCACGTGAAGGGGTAGGGGTGGCGGCCC
>JAPUHZ010000341.1 GCA_027297485.1 Deltaproteobacteria bacterium | reverse complement strand
ACCAGAGACAATCTCCTGCTGGGTTTTTAGCCTCGCTTCGGCTTGCGCCTTTTTTTTCAGCTACGGGATGGTTGAGGGCGTAATCTTCCGAGAAACGCGCCAGGACGCAATTAAATAGCTCTTTAATTGCATCCTAGCGGTCCGTCTGCCAGCAAACCCAAGCCTGGAACGGCTCCGAGATCAAAGAGAATTGACAAAATCGTGAATCTGGATAGGACTCATTTAAAGCGTCGTTTAATTGCGTCCTACGCGAAATGTCACTTTTTTTCCTTAGAAAACAGTGAGTTCTTGCGGAAAGGAAATACAAGATCTGCAACCTGAAATGATTCAACTAATTCCGAGAGACTTTATCAGTGTCAAAAGGTATTTAGCTTCGAGCCCCAGCAGCTTAGCTGCAGCGGAGCGATTTCCTCGGGCCTGGGAGAGAGCCCTCAGGATTACCTCTCTTCTGTGTGGGTTCCCGGATTTCGCTTGACAGCTTGGTCAAAAGGATGGAAGGGATAAAAATGTTGAAGTCCTGAAGCAGGATCGTCATGCCACCCCTCTTAGGAGAAGAAGGCTAACGCGTCGTGTGACCATACGCTATAGTCCACAGCAACTCGTAATTCCGGTTCGTTTTTGGAATCGAGGATCTGGTTTCATCGGCTAACTGTTTCGGACTGCAGGTCACGCTCATCGACTAATCGCTTTCTCTCAAAAAGACTCCAATTGCCGTTGATTTGCGGGGCAGTACTTTGACCCAGTCGAAACCCGGTTTGGTTGGCAATCAAATAGTTTCTATGAATCCGGGGGTGAGTTGAATCCAGACTGGAGATGGCCAAAATATTTTTGAACAGGACGTTGCCGCTCACTTGGACTTTGGATTGATCAGCGATCAGTATGGCCGCAGCATTGAAGCGAAACCAGTTATTTTCTATCCGGGCCTGGGTATTATCATACAAGGCCACACCCGTTGGATTAGCACTAACCGTGCTATCTTCCATGGCGAGAGAAGATTCATGAAAGGTCTCAACGGCGGTAAGGTTGGACTTGAAGGTGGTTTTCTGGACATTCGCATCGGACTGATCATAGAGGCCCACGGCTGTATCCGCAAGATAGATGGATGCATGGCGGGTCTCAAGTTTGCCTTTATTTATTATAACTATGCCTCCCCAGGAGGAGGCCTTTCTTTCTTTCAAGTCAACTACTGAGATCCTCGAGAGCCAACCCCCTTCAAGCCGGAGCGTTCCCTCAACGATAATATCGATAAGTCCCGGATGGGTGACTTCTCTCATTGCGCCTCGGAGGTTGCGAGATATACTGGCATCCCAGAGGCTTTTGCCAGGAGTGAGACTTATTGTGGAGCCCGCCTGTACCACCAAGGTGCGACCCGATGGAATGAATAGGTCTCCGGTTAAGATAATCGTCCCACTCCAGGTCTGATCTTTTTCCAGCTCGCCAGATCTCCCTTCTGGCCGTCCAGTCTGAGCCTGGGCATACCCACAAGCTTGGGCTGTTAAAAGTATGAGAGCACTGATGAGCAAAAGGAAAAGAAAGCGTGCTCGCTCCTGGGGTATAGAGATCACCAATAACCCAGTACATCTAGAAGCGGGACAAGAAGATAAGAAAGAAAAAGCGCCAGTAAAAAGCCCGCAGATGAGAGCCACAAGGTCATCTTCTGCAGCTTTCCCTTGCCGTGAGGGGTGACCACCTCACAAGCAGTATTAGGAGCACACGCTTTCTCTGACCTGTAGGTAACATAAAAAGACAGACCTAAAAATACAGCCGTAGACAAAAAAATCCATTCCTTGTAGCGGGAGAGCGTCACGAGAAACCCCGCTTGGGCTACGATGCTGGCCATCACCGATCCGAAGCCAAGCCCTACCAGGGCTATGGGCAGGGCTCAGCAGACAAGAGAAACGGCAGACAAAAACGCGCCAGAAAAGTTAGTGATTTTTTCCTTCAAGAAATTCTCCCTTTGTCATCTCAGTTTGCTCGGGTTTTCCCTGTTTCAACGGTCCAAAGACGCTCTCTTATCTGTTCTGCGGCAATCTGAAGGGAGAGGTTCACTTCGCTGCCTCCTTCTAAAAGAGCCTTCATTTCATTGTCTTTTGAAGGCCTTAGGGCGATGAACTGATCGTTTCCGCCCACTATAAATCCCAGTTTCCCCTCTCGCTCGATTAACCTTCCGGTGACCGTAATTTGGACGCCTTGCAGCGTAAGCCCTCCGTCTTTTACTGCCCGTGCCAGTTTTTTAATATCCAATTCGGCCCCCTTTTTAAGTGTGATCTCGGCAACGCCCTGATCGAGCCATGCCCTAGCTGACTCGACTCCAGGTACCCTTGTAAGATTCTTCTCCAGCGCACGCTCGCAGAACTCACAAGTCATACCTAGCAAATTGATCCTCACCTTCTGAAAACTGGCATCGCTTGTTGCCGCTGTAAAAAGAGTTAGAAAAAATAAGCCTATAAAGGCACCCACTATGACCCCTTTCTTGCTCATGATAAAAATCTCCTTTATCTATCGAGAACTTATTATGCTACTCGCTCTGATTCTGGCCCAAATCCTCTTTGTCCTCCCTTGCTTGCTTCTCTTCCTCTCGCCTTTTTTCCTTGGGAGACTTAAGCGTCACTAGATCTTCACACCCGCAGCCGCAACTTCCATTACCGCAAGACATAAAAATCACCTCCTCTCTTTTTTAAAATAGACTCCGTAAACCAAAAATAAAGCGGATGCCGGGGCTGAGTTGGTCTCCACGAAGATTCTCCACTACCGGAATCTGTGCTGCAAACTCCCAGGAGAGAACCCTTTCGGTATAAGGGACAGTTCCCTGAATCCCTGGAGTTAAAAACAGAAGATATCCTCCTGTCCCTGCTCTCCTGTTACCATCTTTCTCTGACTTACCAGTGTATGCTCCATTTAACTCTAGAATTAAGCTCGTCTCTGGGCGGATGATGAAGCGGTATTCCGCAGCCAGATTGTGAATTAGTTTGTTTCCGAAACGAAAATCTTGGGTACCCTCGGTATTGATGCGATAGAAGAGATTACCGTGCCAGGCGAACCGGAGAGACACTCGATGAGTGAAGATCGGACCAAGGATGAAATCGGTGGATCCTGTACCGGGTTGTAGTTTCGGGGCGAGGAGTTTTCCTTGAGAGTCCCTATCGTTTACCCTTCCTGTGGGAAGCTTTAAGGCTCCAAAGATTGCGGCCTGCTCGCTGTATTGAAACTTGTCTCGCTGATAAAATTTGTAGAAGGTAAAAAGAGTAAGGTCGCCGACTCCGGAAGAGACTTGCTTACGGCGTGCACCGTCTACTGTTTCTTCCAGCTCCCTCTGCACAAAAGGAAGACTAGCTCCCAGTGTCCAATTGTATTTGAGGCCGTAGGCGACAGTCATAGCAGCTATGCCTTCTTCTCGTCGCCGGTCTCCACGAGTGATATCTGAGATCGCCCCCCTTGCACGCCAGCCCCAGAGCCCAAGAGGCAATGTCGGGGCTTGCTCGCTCACAATGGGGAAGCCCCAGACGGGCACCTGAGGAACCGGGATCAGAAAAATTAATCCCAGGAACGTGGTTAAGAACACTTTAGGGAAACTACTCATTGCTTTCCCGATCATTGCCGGCCTTTAGCTTTAAACTTACTTTAACCCCTCCCCTCAAGGGGAGAGTCAACCTCCTTTCTCAATTCCTTGTCGGTTAGGCAACCTGCCTAACTACGAGCCCTTCAGCCTCAGCCGGGGCGACAGCCGGACGAAAGATTGACAATGGAAAAACCAGAGCTTTTTTTCGTTTCCACATATTTGATCTCAATAGCTTGAACGTGCTGGGCACTTAACGGGTCCAAAAAGAGTTTGATCCCTTTCTCATCCAGCACCAGATCATCCGAGCGACCCTCCTCTTCTAGACCAAGGCTAAAAGAGAGAGCATCCTTTTTGTATTTTCTGGCCCGCACTCTTACTCCAGAGGTCGAGGACTGCTCCAAAGCCTCTTTGATCTTCTCCGCCGCCTCCTGGGTGAGGGTTACCCTCTTGCCTGAGAT
>JAPUHZ010000340.1 GCA_027297485.1 Deltaproteobacteria bacterium | reverse complement strand
ACGTAAGATATCCACCGAAACGATTAGACTGGTTGCCGAACGACTCCAACCCGCCCAAGAGGTATTCAAGGAAACCGGAGGCCTGCACGCCGCGGGTCTCTTTGATCCCTCCGGTAATCTGACCAGCCTCTACGAGGACGTGGGAAGGCACAATGCCGTGGACAAGGTGATCGGGGAACATCTGCTCAAAAACAAACTGCCTCTCCACGACTTTATTCTAATGGTGAGCGGCAGGGCTAGTTTTGAGATTATGCAAAAGGCCCTGATGGGGGGTATCCCTGTTGTGGCTGCCGTGAGCGCCCCTTCAAGCCTGGCGGTGGACTTGGCCAACAACTTTAACATGACCCTCTTGGGTTTCGTACGGGGTGGGAGCTTCAACATATACTCCGGGGCAGAACGCATTCAATCGGCCTAGGACGCTTACCTGCGCCTTGAAATAATCCAACCATTTTAATAGAGTAGCCTCCTCGACGACGCATGCCTGTTGGATCGTCCCGAGGTTTGAAGGGTTACGGTGCAGACACCATGGCTAAAATGACCTTAACTTTCGCAGAGAAATGTATTCGTAAAATCAAACTAAAGGCCGCGGAGGCTGGAGTCGATGTTTCGATTGCCGTTGTTGACGACGCAGGGAGTCTTGTGGCCTACGCCCGCACTGGGGAGAAACGGGTCGGTTTCGGTGAGAAGGTTGCCATTGCCAAGGCCAAAACGGCAGTGGCGTTTAAAAAGAACACCCAGTCCATACGGGATCAATTCGCGAGCCACCCCGGCAATTACAACATTATTGGCTTGTCAGCAATGTATCCGGGTGAATTCTGGGTCGGCCCGGGGGGCATCCCTTTAATCCTAAACGGAGATTTGATCGGTGGCGTAGGCGTTGCTGGCCCCTCACCTGAGGACATTCAAACATGGGTGGCCAAGGCCCTTGAGAATTTCAGTGAGGAGGAAATATGACGATGATGGAGATCAAAAAGACATGGGACGACCAACGCCTCAAACGAGATCGTCTGGTCCGCGCTCAGGAGCAAATGAAGAAGCGCGGTATAGGGGCCATGTATCTGTGCGACAACTCCGTAGCTGGGCGCTATCTGCTTATCCAAAAGGTGCCGGGTAGTGAACTCTTCGTACCGGTGGAAGGTGAGGCACTCGCATTTATTCGCAAGCGGGACGTCGGATATGTCAAAAGGCACCATGCCAATATTCAAGAACCCTTCTATCAGCGTAGTGCTGCGCGCGATGGGAGCAACCCTGACGAGATCAAACATTTTGGTCAGGCCATTTTGGAACTGATGGCGAAGTATGGATTGGCGGGAGAGGTGCTGGGTGTCGATCGCCTGCCAAGTTCCCTCATCCTTTCACTGACCGACGCGGGAATTCGTCTTGCCGACTCGGCGCCAGTGTTCGAGCATGCAGGGGCAGTCAAGACTCAAGATGAGCTGGCCATCTATCGGCTCATTGGAGAGCAGTACTTCTATACGCTGAGTGCTTTTCGTGATGCGATTCGACCGGGCATTAGCGAAAACGAACTGGCAGCCAAGGTCGTGACTGCCTGGTACGAAGCTGGAGGCGAAGATATCGCTCAGCTCAATGTATGCTCGGGAGAAAACATGAACCCATGGAGTCGCTGGCCAACTCAACGCCGGCTCACAGAGGGGGAGTTTGTGGGCATTGATCTGCACGGTCGTGGCATCCATGGGCTTCGAGGCGATGCATCGCGCACCTATTTTGTTGGTGATAACCCCACTTCGGACCAACGAGACCTCTATCGGCGAGCCTATGACTACCTGTTGGAAACCATCCAGGCCTTTCAGGCAGGGCGGTCGTTCGCTCAAGTCCTCGAAATGACACCCGCAGTGCTTGAAAAGTACAGGGCACAACTCGATAGCTACAATGTGGGTCATGGTATGGGCCTCAGCTCTTCTGGATACCCACATATTATGAAGAAAAGAGCTCAACCGGATGCCTATCTGGAGCCCAATCAGCTCATCGCTGTCGAATGCTATATGGGCGAAGTGGGTAACACACAGGCCGTGAAGCTCGAGGAGATCATAGTTATTTGCGAAGGCAAACCCGAACTTTTGAGACCGGGGATTCCGTATGATGAGCGCCTATTGAACTAGCAGCGCTGGAGTCCTCTTCGGCGAATAGGGGATCGGATCATGGGGGCATGGATCAGGAGATATGAAAGGAGGATAGAGAGTGAGATTCTGGACCGCAGGCCAAGAGGGATACCCTCTCCCGCGACATCCTCTGCAGTCGAATCCTCCAAGTCCCAAGCTGAGCAGCCAGGAGAGGACCCCCGCAACAACATTCCACCCCTTGGATTGCGAGAGTACTGGTATCCAGGATTGCCCGCCAAGAAGGTGCGTAAAAAACCCCTTTATTGGAACATGCTGGGCGACGACCTCGTATTTTTCAGGGACAAACAGGGTGAGGTAGCGGTGTTGTCAGATATATGTCCGCACCGCGGTGCTAGCCTGAGCAAAGGAGCGTGTTTTTACCGAGGGTTTCTGTCGTGCCCTTATCACGGGGCAACCTTTGACCGGCAAGGGGAATGCGTTGCCTTCATTCCGGAAGGGCCGGATTCAAAGATGGTCGGCAATCTCAAGGCGCGGACCTATCCGACCCGGACTTTGCGTGGTTGGGTCTTTATCTGGATGGGAGAGGGAAAGCCGGCACCCATTGAGGAGGACGTACCGCCTGAGTTTTTCGAAACAGACAAAGTTGTCCTTAGCTCCTATACTTACTGGCCTCTCAATTGGCTCATCGCCATCGAGAACCATAGCGACTCGCACAATGCCTCCTACCTCCATCGGAATTCCATCAATCAGTTGATCGGGCTGTATCCCGGTCGGACCCGCACACCAGTGAGCGCCCAGGGGCGAATCGTCAATGGGCGAGGATTGGTCACAAC
Organism: Deltaproteobacteria bacterium; assembly: GCA_027297485.1. Next base: position 1,195 of record JAPUHZ010000340.1, on the reverse strand, counting down.
CCACGCCGGCGCGAACTATTATGCGAAGGATGGAAAGGTCCCCTACCAGATGTATTACCCGGGAGTGGACGGGCTATGGCCACTCCACCGATGGCGTCTACTTTGGCAATGGTTTTTCAAACTCTTCATGAAGCCGGGAAGGCTCAGACCCTTCGAACAATACGAGGAGTGGCGGCAAGGACATCATCTCCCCAGTGTGGTCCGTACTGGGGGCGGCAGCACTAGGTACGCGGTGCCCATGGAACCCAATCTATCACGCATTGTCTATTTTTATTTCCCTCCAGCGCGTAACGGGATCAGCCGCCTTTGGAGAAAACTGCACTTCTTCTTAATTCGCAATGTATTGGAGTACAACTTCAGCAGCCAGGACAGTAGGGGCGCGGCTTCCTGCCGATTCTGGACTGCGGAGCATCTTGCCCCAACGGACTCGCAGGTCACCATCTTTCGTAAAATGATTATAGACCTTTCCAGAGATGCTACTCGGAAGAAGGCTCAGCTCAGCAAGGGAGACGAGATCGTAAAAGGTGAGGGAAAGGGGTGGCGGAGCGCGCGGTAAAACTGTTCCCCATGCTGGCAGCAAAGCGCAGAGCGCAAAGCGTAAGAAACTATTAACCGCAGATTTACGTAGATTCTCGCAGATAAAGATTCGGACATTTCACCGCAGAGACGCATAGTACGCAAAGGGAAAAAAGACTACGGACTACTGACCACGGGACAACGGACCACAAAACTTAGCAAGACAGTAGGCAGTGAGCAGAAGGACGCTATGCGTAGATCGCTCATCCTCACTCAGTACTCAGCACTCGGAACTCAGTCCTGAGCGCGCTATGCGCTTAGCGATTTAGCCTCTGCGGTAATATCCTTAAAGAATCTTTTGAGTTCCAAGCTTGGTGTGCTTTGCGTCTTTGCGCTCGCCCTGCGGAGTATCAGCCCTGGTCGAGACAATCCGACTCGGTCTAGCTGTTACGCCACGGGGCGAGTTATCTTTTTTCTGGAATCTTGGGCTAATTACTGTTGACGCTTTACGCTATGCCCTTTGCGCTTTGCTGTTCCCTAGTCGGTGAAAATCTGCGGTTAAGTTTTTAGAGACTGATTTGTCTTTCCGGTCCCGTTGCACCATGGGGTAGCGCGGGTCTACGTTTCAAACAATGACTGAAAAGCTTGCCAAAGAAGATCTCACGACGCTTTTTGTCGT
>JAPUHZ010000034.1 GCA_027297485.1 Deltaproteobacteria bacterium | reverse complement strand
GGTGATGAACCCCGTACGATCTCAACCCCAACCTAGACCATAATCGTACGGGGTGATTGTTCTGAATTCCTTCCAAGGGCATCGCCCCAATGTCTCTGGGGTATGTATGTGGTACGGGGTTTGCACCATGAATCAGCAACTCACTCGGAGTACACTTACGAACCTACGATCAATATATCGGCAACTCTTGCAACATCAGCTCGGGATGGCATAAGGCTTGATAATTTTTGTCGGATCGGGGTTAATAATTAGACCAATTTCTTACTCTCCTTTCCGAATCTGAAATTTAACCCTAACTACGGTCTTGAGAAACACAAAAGCCTGCACTCTTGTGAATAATCACACAGAGCGTCTGGCTCCACATTGTTCCTTTTCCCCTCAGAGAGACATTCTCCCCGTCCTTGGGGAGACACCTCCCCACTTGTTAGTTAGGCAACCTGCCAAATGGTGAAATTCTTATTTTTCATGACTTATCCGCTGGTGCGGATTACAAGTTTGTAAAAACTTCTGACTGTTTTTCAGTCCATTATGCAGGAATAGATGAAACTCGACAAAAAAGATGTGTGAAATCAAGTTATATCGACCACGGGGTTTGAACCCCGTAGTCGACCAAAAGGAAGAGCTACCGCTTCTCCCCCTGTGAAGTAATGAACCGCGACTCCACGGGGGAAACCCCATCGGTTTTGTGCCCGCGGCAAGCCTCGGAGTTACCCTATAATAAAATAAGGTATGGTTGCCAAAATATCGAAACCTGTTAAGTACCCTGGCGATTTTACAGTTTTCCGGGGAGACTACGCTTTTCAAAACAGTAAAGTCCCAAAAAATCTCATGGTTACAACATGGCATTTCCTTTGCATTAGTGATTGTCTGAAGGAGCCTAGCATTCTATGGAGATGGAACTTACTTATCTATTCTATTGCGTTCTGCTATCGTCGGTCTTGACGTGGTTTGGCCCCAAACCGCGTGGATAATCGGTCGTCGCCGAATAGGGTAAATAAAAAGGCGCCAAATACCGTCTCGCAATCTCTATTCCCTCTCTGTGGCGAGTGTTCAAGTTGCACCACCATCGGGACTAATTCAAGTTGGCACGTTCTTAGCTGCTGGTCACTTTAAGGAGGTCAAGTCAATGGCCGAATCACATTTCCCCTAACAGAACAGCAAGATCATGGTGGTGGAATCTCAAGGGCAGAAACTGCTGATCAAAGGCAGATCGAAAAAAGCCACTGACAAATTCGAGGAGAAAACCGAAAAGGGAATAAAAATCACCGTTGAAGGTACTCGCGGCAAGCCGTCTCCGAGGCGAACCAGTCGCGCAGTTCCACGACCGTTCGAGGATAATCCGACATGCCTGAATACTACTAACTGTTGTGAGTAGGGGGATCAAGTGCATAGGCCTATAATAATAAATAGGTGTCGTTTACGATCACTCCCCTTATAGCAACTAGGTCGATCCTTCTCCCTCCAGGGGTATCAGCTTGGCGGCTCCGCGCTCATTCCAGCCGAACTCAACCATGCCACGCATTCGCGACCCAGCAGCTACAGTCAACGGTGACGCCTTCCCGTCCCCGAAAAGCACCCCGGCCTCTAAAAGTCCCACCCGAGATGCGGCCTGTGTGTTTCCTTCCACTTCGCCTCTTACAAAGATGTTCTCGGCCCGGATCTCCCGGGCCAAGATCGGTGAGATGATGATGCGGCTTGAGCTGGCTGAGGGTCTAATCGAAAAAAAAGGGTTTGCGGAGGAGTGGAGGAGGCGCGAAAATGAAAAAGCCCCTGATAAATCAGGGGCTTAAAGATGGAGCGGGTGATGGGGGTCGAACCCACGACCTTATGCTTGGCAAGCATACGCTCTAGCCAACTGAGCTACACCCGCATAAAAGTATACCTACCCTAAATCCATCTTTTTGTCAATTTAGCTACGGCCTTACGGTGTTTGTTTTCCGTTGGAGAAGGCGTAAAAATTTAATGTGATAATTCACGCCGGACCACAGGGCCACCACGGTTGCCACTAAGAGAAAATAGATTCCTACCACGTAGAAATCGATTCCCAGATATGGATAGTGAAGCAGCAGGGCAAATACCCCAAAGGCCTGAAGGATGAGCTTGTATTTACCAAGCTCCTCCGCTTCAATAATAATTCCCTCTGTCAGGGCAATCCCGCGAATAATGGTTACAGCCGTCTCACGCGCTACAACCACCACGACCAGCCAGGCAGGTACCCCTGGCTCTCCCGGACGATCCATGGCCGCAAGCATGATAAGGACGGATACAATCATCAGTTTGTCGGCTAAAGGGTCGAGGATTCTTCCCAAATTGGAGACGGTTCGATTGCGCCGGGCCAGATAACCATCCAAGTAGTCGGTAAAAGAAGCGATGAGAAATACTAAAGCGGCCAAGAAAGCCGAGAATGGATCCGTGAAGGTCAGAAGATAAACCAGAATTGGGATGATAGCGATGCGGAAAAGGCTTAGTAGATTGGGCAGGGTCCACACTGGAAAGATCTTGAGAACAGGGTTTTTTAAACGCCTTGGGGTTTACCGTCTGGCTTGTTCTTTGATGGAGATCGTTCCGTTCCCACGATACCGGTGATAGAGGTTTAGGACACGCCGGACATACTCTCTCGTCTCGGCAAACGGGGGAACACCTCCATGTTTGTTGACCGCGTTAATCCCTGCATTGTAAGCTGCCAGCGTTAGCCGAAGATCACCTTGATAACGATTGAGGAGTGACTTGAGATGACGCACTCCCCCATCGATATTTTCCTCCGGCTCATAGACATTGCTGACCTTATACAGCCGGGCCGTTTCCGGCATGAGCTGCATCAACCCCTGAGCCCCCTTCCGAGAACGGGCTTGAGAGTTGAAGTCAGACTCAACCTTGATAACCGACCGAACCAAATGGGGATCCAATCCGTAGCGCTTCGACACGGAGCGAATGATCTCTTCAAGACGACCCGGGGCTCGAGAAAAGATTGGGAAACCCTTACTCCACCCCCTGATGATACGCCGATAACCGGAATGGCTTGGAACATTGGTAAAATGGACGACCCCTTGGGAGTCCTTGCGGACATAAAGGTCGGCTTTAGCTTCTCTGACAAGTGAGAGAGGTCCCAGAAGAGAAAAAAAAACGGCCGGTATAATTATCCTCATTAAAATATTCATAAACCACTTAAAGATACCCTCTTCACCCCTCGGTGTCAAACTACTGTAAGTTATCCTTATCCACCAAAGAACCCCCACCACGATGTCCAAAGTCATGCCCGGTGCGTCCGTATCGTTGCTTATTATAGACAGTCTGGCCGGTACGAAAGGGCCGCATTATCCTGGAAAAATTACCTTCCGAGGTCTCCAAGAGTAGAGTGGCATGGTCGGATAAAAGACAATAACTGAGAAGTTCTACACTCTCCAGCTCAAAATAGCTGAAAGGCTTCTCTCATCTTCGATACACGAATGCAAGCTCTATTCAATTATGCGGGCATGATCCTTATTTTCCCCAGATAAGAATTACCTTCCGGAAGACTGAAAGCGCAGTCAGATGTGAACTAGCCCACGACCCGGTCACGACCCGCCTCCTTCGCTCCGTACAGTGCGGCGTCGGCTTCGGCTAGCAATTCTTCGGCGCTCTGGCCCGCCTCCGAGCACGCCACGCCGATGGAGACTGTCACCCGAGGCAGCGACGATCCATCGTTGTGCATGATGGGTTGGTTGCGGATGGACTCACACAAGCGCTTGGCCGCGACATGTGCACCTGCCATGTCGATCTTAGGTAGGATAACAACAAACTCCTCGCCGCCAAAGCGCGCTGCTGCGTCGTTAGGACGCAGGTTGCGCTGAATAGTGCCCGCAATGGTGTTGAGCGCACGATCGCCGG
>JAPUHZ010000339.1 GCA_027297485.1 Deltaproteobacteria bacterium | reverse complement strand
CGGGGGAATCCAGCCGAGTGATGGATTCTTTCACTACTCTGTGAAAAAGGGGGTCCGCCTCGATGATCCACAGTGGAGGGAGGTGCTGGAGTGGGAGATCCGTTCCTTCCGTCCCGAGTTCGTCTACCTAGATGTTTTCACACGCCTACATGCCAAAAACATTAACGACCCAGCGGAGATGGGCGAAATAGTTCTATTTTTGGACCACTTAAACCGTGAGTACAACTGTACGATTATCATTCTCCACCATACCCGAAAGAACAATGCTGGAGGTGATGACCATGACGAGATCATCGGCTCACGGGTCCTGGGTGGGTTTGCTGAGGCTACTTTGTTCTTCTCCAAAACCAAGGAAAAGGGGGTCCTGCGTGTCCGGGTGGCGCTCAAGGACGAACCGGAGGACGGTAGTTTTGAGCCTGAGTTTCTCATCAGGCTTACCGACACGCCAGATCAGAAGGGGACTCAATTTGAATATCTAGGAGTACCACCTGAAAAAACCGCATCTTTGGAGCTCAGGGAAAAGATCAAGAACTTCGTCCTTGGCAGAGACAAGTGGGTGAAGGTTAAGGAGGTGGCCGAAGGGACCGGGTGTTCTAAACCAACGGCTAGGGACCATCTCGATGCACTAACTGATCTAAAGGTCCTAGCCAGAGGCAAGGAGGGATCAGCATATGTCTATGGCCCATCGTAAACAGCGAAAATTGACGGGGACTTTTCAGTGGGTAGAGGTCAAAATTGAAAGGCAAGAGAGGAACAATGGGGAGGGATCGGAAACCGCAAACCACCCCCTATAGGGGGGGTGGTTTGCGGTCTTACTTTTCGATCATTTTATGATCCCCCTCTACTTTGTCCAAGGCACCGTAATCGGCAACCGAAAATACCGGAAAACTTTCGGTAGCTTTGCGGTCGCACCTATAAGGGAAATCAAGTGAAGCTAAGAGATCTTCATTCTAAAACCCCAATTCAGGCACCCAACTGCACTCCACCTCTCAACCACAGCGTAAGAGTTGTAGAGGGTGAGAGTATTCAAGCAGTCCGCGACCAACAGAATCCTGGTACAGAGATGGTTGGACGCAAAGACCCGAAGCCCAACGGCTCAGAGGGGCAGGATAGAGCATCTAAACCCTTGGTTGCCCCCTTGGAGACAGAAACCGAATCGGATGAGGTTAGCCTAATCCTCCAGGTCTGGGAGGGCCTTGGCCTCCACCTGGACCGGAACGCAGTGTCAACCCACTTGAGCGCATTAAGGCAATGGGAGAGCCAGTGGGGGACCGCAAATGACCAAGGCCAAACCAAGACCAGGGCTGAACCAGGACCAAGCCCGAGCCCAAGAAAGGGTGAATAGTTATGCCACCCCAAAGACAACCCACAAGCCAATCCGACAGCCGGCTCAGCCCAGGCTCTTCCCTTTATTTCACAGTGCAAGAGGTCGCGGGCTTGTTCAGGGTCTCCACCCGAACGGTATTTCGTTGGGTCCACGACGGGCTCCTACAATGTCGCTACCAGTTTTTCGGTGGGAGTTTCTATAGGCGGGTTTTCCTCGCGGAGGAGATTGGCAAGCTCATCGACGAATATTTGCCAAGCCAAGACGACCTTGAATGTGAGCACCCGCCAGGACCCCGTAAGCAAAGGGTTGAAGCAATCAAACGCCTCCGGGGGATGAGTAGGCTTTTTGCGGGTAAAGCCCGAGCAACCAAGCTGTCCAAACGCTTGACCGCGGCATACGGCATCACAGAAGCCGAGCTGGATAATGAGAACGCAGAGCCGGCCACCCCGGATCGTGTATCCTCCCGGCGAGGGAGTAACTACCCGGACCGCCCGAGTATCTCTGACCGTAGCGATGAAGGCTGGGATGAGGATGTGGAGGGTAAGGCGTAGGCCGTCCCGTGGTGGGATCGTTGATCCTGGGGCAAATTAGAGCGTCATTTTTATGAGCGACACGGGAAAAGTGTTCTTTGGGGCGTATAGGTCAGGTTGTAGGAAAAGAGATCGAGGCTTTAAAGGGCAAATAAAAGGCCAATTTGAGCAGAACGACCCCGGGGTCTGTATCAGGGCGTGAATTGTGGCCGGTAAAGAGACAGAGAGCGCAGATCGATTGATGGTGACCCTATCGGTTGGCGAACTACGCGCCATAGTGCAGGAGGCAGTAAAGGCGGCACTCCCGAACGGGGACGTTAAGCCCATGAAGGATTGGTTGAAGGCCGAGGAGCTGTCCAACCTTTACGGGATCCCACGGCGCTGGTTTGAAGACCGAGGTAGAGCTGGTGACATCAAGACGACGAGACCAGGAAGGTATGTTTTATTTGATCGCCGCTCGGTGGAGAGCTACCTCGAAAATCATCAAACGAAAAGGGCATGATCGTTCTGACCATGCCCCCCGTTTCAGTGTGAACTATGGGTGTGCCCATCATTTTCTTTTTTATCTTTAAAATATGCTTTAATACTTTTGCGCCGTTTCTGTAGTTTACGCTTCAATTTATTCTTACGAGCGTTCTGTTTTGCCATGCTACCTCCTTTCTATGCAGACTCAAACGGTGTACCATTAAAACCACGCTTCTCCCATTCATCCCTGCATACTGGATGGTATATATTCCATTTAGACTTAGTAACGGTGGTAAACATGGCTACACCCCTGAACCCAATATGCTCGCTGCCAGATTCTGAACCGCGCCAGTTTCCTCTCTCACAAAGTGGGCATAGACACGGAGTGTGATCGAGCTATCTTTGTGGCCTAGCAAGTGCGATACCTCGGTGATCGCCACCCTGCTCTGCAAAAGTAGACTTGCAAACGTATGGCGGAACCCGTGGGCGGTCAAGCGTTTCACTTTGGCCTTCTTAATGATGCGGTCAAGGACTTTGCCCATCCCCCTGCGGTGGTACGGTTTGCCCTCCTTGGTGGCGAACACCAGATGCCTCTCGCTGTTCGGGCCGTTTAACTTCCACGCCATGAGTTCCTTTACCAGCTCCTCGGGGAGCGGGATCTTCCTCTTGCTGCTCTTGGTCTTGGTTGGCTGGAACAGCGGATCCTCTCCCGCATTGGAGTCGGCGAGATTCAACCGGACATGGAGTGCGGGTGCCTTGAGATCCACCGCGGACCAATCCAGCGCGAGCAGCTCACCGATCCTGACTCCCGTCAGTGCGAGGATCATCACCAACGCTCTCTCCCGGCTCCCCTGCTTGGTCGACTCGATCAACGTCCTTATCTCGCCCTGGCTGTACACGGCATCGTCATCGATCTCGAGGGTGGACTCTTCCTCTGTGGCAACCTTCAACCGCTCGGCATCCTGGCTCGGGTTGTCCCGCCTCAAGTCGTAGCGTTTGGCCATCGCAAAGATCGCGGTGAGTGTGGTGAGCATCTTGTTGGCCGTCGCTGGGGATACGTTCTCGGCCCAGGCCGAAGCTGCCTTCTCGATTGCGCTGACCGTTACACCGTCCACCCTGATGGATCCCAGCTCGGGCTTGATGAATCGTGTCACGTGGTTTCTCCACTGGATCAGGCTGGCTCGGCGGTAACTTGGGCGGTTGTTGGTCTTACTCTCGACTTTCTTCTGGTACCACTCATCGGCCAGCTCCCTCACCGTCTTGTCAGAGGGCTTGATGTATTCGCGCTTCTCAACCTGGGCAAGGACCGTCTTCTCAAACGCTACCGCATCGCGGTGAGTCTTGAAGGTCCTCTGCAGTCTCTTCCTCGACTGATCGCGGAAGTCGACCATGAAATGACCTGAGTCAACTTTATTTATTGCCATCTTATTTTCCTCCCTTTCTTGTGAGTAACAGATATTTGACCGATAGCTCGGTGTGCTTCAGGATAGGACTCTCATCTCGTTCCATGCGAGCTACGGAGTTTGTCTGCATCCCGATGGCCTTGGCGAGTTCGGCCTGGGTCATCCCTAACCGCTTTCTCAACCGTCTTAATCCTGCCCCTTCCATATATACTTGATGTATATTTTCAAGAGGGTAATGTCAAGGGAAAAGGAGAATTATTTGTATATTTAATGTATAGCCGATGCCGCCACGATCCCGCCATCCCTACGACTGCGGTTAGCTGCGGTTGGTTACAGATTTGGGGGAAAGTGCTTGATTTATGTAACTATTGGTAACTAATGGAAGACATTGGAAGTATGCGCACCTAATTCCTAATCCTGGGGCCGTGAGTTCGAATCTCGCCGGGGGCAGTTAGATTTCAGGTGCTTATAAGGCTTTTTTGATGTGACCAGGCCTTCAAGGTCTCGAAAATGTCTCCACGAAATAGAGGAGGGATAATACTTCGGTCGCTTCACCCTTCGACGTATTGATGGAAACTCTTCTATGGACTGGTTTTTGGCGACCAGCTGTTTCCTTAGCCCAAAAGTAGAGCCCATGCCCACTTGAGACAGATAAGGGGATCTGTTTCACATACTGACTTGCCGTTAGGCCAGAAATGTAAAGTCTATGCGGGAAGAAATACTGTAAAGTCGCGTTCATAGTAGGGATCGACTCTACCAAGCCTACCCAGACTCCACCGACGTATCTTCCTGCCTGGCCCATTGGGCGTAAGACCCAACATAGGTCTGCGCTTTTTCGTAGCCGAGAATCTTGAGCACGATCGTCGCGAGCGCCGCCCGCGCACCACCGTGTCAATAAGTGTCGATCTCATAGTCAGCGGTGATGCCCCGCGACGCGAGGAGAACATGTAGCTCCTTTGCTGGCTTGAGCGTCTTCGTATCCTGGTCGAACAGTTCGCTCCAGTCGAGATGGGCCGCGCCTGGAATCCTGCCCAGCCGAACCGGTGCTCCATACCCGGCCGAAGTCCCTTCGAATTCCTCCAAGCTGCGCGTGTCCCAGAAGACGGTCTTCGGCTGGCCTACAGCAGATATTGCCTGATTCAGTGAGCAGTAGAGCGTCTCATGCGGTTTGGGAACAAAAATGGCATGTGGATAGTCTACTACTTGGGTCGAGACTTGCCGGTGTTCGTGGGACCACTTCGCGAGGCCGCCGTCCAGTATACGCACGTCCAAGTGGCCGTAGTAGAGGAACGCCCAAGCAACCATTCCCATCAGCTGAGCGGGTGCGTCGTATATGACGACGGTCATGTCGTTGCTGATACCTAGATTGCCTGCCAAATTGGCGAATTCATCTGGGCCGG
>JAPUHZ010000338.1 GCA_027297485.1 Deltaproteobacteria bacterium | reverse complement strand
AGGCTTCGGCCGTGGCCGAAATGGGATCCTTCTCTAGAATAATAGTGGGGACCTGGGTTTTTTTCATCGCAACTTCCCTACCGCTTCTCCTCGAAAACTGGGATGATGCCCACCACCGGGAAGCCCAGGTAGCGCCCCACTTCCTCAGGAGTTCGGATCGTGTTGTCCAGATGCTCCCGGAAAAACGCTAGGCCAATCCCTCCCAGGAGGCCAATGACAATGGCGAGGCTCAGATCGCGAGTCTTGCGGGGCTTGATGGGGAACCCCGGCACCTGGGCCTCTTCCATCACCCGGATGTTGTTGGTCTCCAGTTCCCTTGAGACGCCCATCTCCTTCAGACGGTTGAGAACCGTCTCCTGCATCTGCTTGTTGGAATCGACCTGGCGCTCGAGCGCCTGATATTGGATCTCTTTTCCACTGAGATTCTGCGCCTCGCGCCTTAGCTTGTTGACGTTTCTAAGCAGGGACTTCTCACGGGCCATGGCCACTTGGTATTCGGTGTCGATGGATTGAAGCATGGTTTGGATCTCGGCGACGACCTTCTTTTGGACCTCCTGGACCCTGGCCTGAAGCCTGATCATTATCGGGTGCGTCTCCTTGTAAATCATCTGTTTCTCGGAGATCAGGGCCTTCAAGTCTGCGGCCTCGGTTTTGAGCCTCTGAATCAGGGGTGTGTTCGCTACAGTGAAGATGGTTTGGGCACCGAGCGGGTCCCGGACGATGGCCCGGAGCTCCTTGAGCTTCGCCTCTATGGTCAGGCGCTGAGTCTGGACCTTCATGTAGGCGTTGTTGAAGTTAACGATCTTCCCGGTCGTGATCCGCCGCTGCTCCTCAAGCCCCACAATGCCGGCCTTGACCCGATAGGTCTGGAGAGCCAAGGAGGAGTCCTTCACCTTTGCCTTCAACCCGTTCATCTGTTCAGAGAGCCAGGCCAGGGCCTCCCGGGCTCCCTTCAGCTTCAGATCCAGGTTGCTCCGAGCATACGTGTGGGCAATGGCGTTGGCCACCATGGCCGCCAGGACCGGATCCGGATGTTCGAATTTGATGTCCACAAGGCGGGTGGTCCGCTTGGGCATCACCGCGACCGAAGGAAGGAGGGCGGCGACCGGGTCCTCCACCTCCGCAAGCTCGGGCAGGCGTGATGTCAGGTTGAAGTTCTCGACCACCTTTTCCATGACGGGCCGGCTCTTGATCAGCGCGATCTGGGTTCTGTAGTACTCTTGATTCTGAGCGCCAATGGGGGTCACCTCCTGGATGTTAAGGACCCTAGGGGGCTCGGGGTCGATCAGAACCCTGGCGGTGGCCTGGTAGATCGGAGTCTGGAGATAGGTCCTGATCGCCGCTGTCGCGACCACGATGATAAATACGCTCATGATCATCCATCGGTGCTTGAAGAGAACCTGGAGATAGTCGCGGAGATCGCTCTCCTCTACCCGTGGCGGCAATGGCATGAGGGTCCTCCTTTAAAGAAGCTCTCGGGAACGATGATCACGTCGTTCTCCCTGAGGGGGGTCGCCTTGTCCCGGCGACCCTGTTTGATGATGACGCTTATGTTGACCTTGACGACCTTCTGCTGATTGGGCGTGGTCCGGATGAGCCTGGTCCGGTTCGGCGCTGCGACGTCGGTAAACCCCTTACCACAGACTTACGCCTGCCTATGCTCCGGCAGACAGGTCCGTGGCTTTGGGGCGGATCCTTCGGGGAAGTCCAGAACATTCACCCCGTGGAATAACGTCACGGTAGAGTTGGGATACTTTGACCGTGGATAATATTCCACAGGGTCACCCCGTACGATTGTGGTCGGTGTTGGGTTGAGATCGTACGGGGTTCATCCCCGCGCGGCCGGACTCACACCGGGGCGGACCTTGCTGAGTTGGCCGAAGGCAAATTCGCTTGTGCCCATAAACAGTGCCAGGGCGCACAGCGCTACCCCTTCCTTTAGCCCCGGCCCGTTTTTCAGCACAGGAAGCCCGCTTCCGCAGCTTCGCGCTTTGCCCACCCTAGCCATTTTTGGATTTGTCGATCCCCACCTTCCTAATGTTCGGGTTTTGGTGGAAATGGTTCAAATGGATGGGGAGGCGGGGGCCTGTCATCGGGTCGACCTGGTACACCTGCAGGAGGACCCGGCACAAACGGGCTGGCATCGAACGGGATCTTTTCCTTGGGGAAGCTGGATATTTTCACAGATCCCTTTTTTTTCGCCACGATGGGGGGCTGATTCTTTTGTTGATTCTCATGCGCAGGGACAGGCATCGTGGATAACAACGCGAACAATGATCCGATCAAGATAGAGAACAGCCGCCAAGTAAGTTTACGTGGTTTCATATGTGCCCTCCTTTTTATGTCAACCGTCTCATTTTCTCCACCAGCTAATGCGCCCCTTACGCGGGAGCCGCCAGGGTACAATCCACCTCTACCGCCATGCTTCGCCGGAGGAAATCGATGGAGAGAATCAACAGGCCTTTGGTTGGCTTGAATTGCACCAGGATGCCTTCTACGTTCGCCAGCGGCCCACTGGTTATACGCACCCGTTGGCCCTCTTGCAAATAGGGATAAGGGAGCGCCGGCAGAGAAGCCTGCATCACCGCCCGAATCGCCTCAATCTCTTTGCCTGGCACCTCAGCCAGTCGATCCCACCGTTCGCCCAGTATGCGCACGATCCCACTCATCTTGCTCATTTCAATGAAGCTGGCCTTGTCCATGGCGTGATGCAAAAAGAGATATCCGGGAAACATGGGGACGCGCGAGACGCGCCGGACTCTGTTCCATCTACGCCACACATCGATCATGGGTAGGAACGCCTCAAATCCCCTGGCAGTTAACTGATCCAAGACGAGTGACTCACAATGGCTGTGCGTCCAGAAGACGTGCCAGGGCAGGTCTAGTGGACATTCATTTCGCCCTAAGTCATCTGTCCGCCAACTGGATTGATCTGTTGCGACTTGCGCTTTTTGTAGCAAGGCTCCGCCCCCTTTCGGTAACCGCCCTTGGGCGGCAACCGAACCATTAATTAAAAAGAAGTTGCCTTTCCCCACAGGCCAACAGCGCCCTGCCCATCACATAAACATTGAAGATGCGCATTTCCGCCATCACCCCGATCTCTTTCATGCGCTGAAGCACGCCCCGTCGTAAAGCCGGCGGTTGGTGTCCACTTCCCGGGCCAGGATGGCGTACTGGACGGCGGAGTCCTTGAGACTCAGCACGGATTCCTTTTGCTCCTGCATTCCCGCCCGGAGATTCTCTTCTTGAGTCTTGGCGGCCAAATAGGCCGCCTCAATGCCTTTAATTTCGCTCTGGATCTCGGCGCGCAAGCGATCCCGAGTCTCTTCCGTGCACGACCGCAGGTTCTCCACCGGGGATAGTTCGGTTTGAATTCCCCCGAGAGCGAAGCGTATTCCGCTTCGAATTTGCCGATCTCTCCCTTGAGCGCCTGGATAACCGGGCTAAAGAAAGTCGGTTCCTGTTTCCTGGCGGTTAGGAATACATAGCTCCGCCCTTACAGGTTCGATCCGCCTGGCAAATAACTGCTTTCACGCTTTCGCCAGCGTGAGCACCTGGCCCCAGGAAAGAAGCGGAACTATCTCGCCTCGGTCGGGAGCAATGCCAGAGCAAGAGCGTAAATTTATACGCCTTAGCCAGGTTTTCCAAGAGGTATGGTAACGTAATTCTTAGGGGGAACCTACGTAATTATTGTTTGAATAACTACGTAGATAAGGAAATTTAGTGCAAAAAGCGTCAGATTTGGCATGAGGACTATTGTGTGTGCGGGTGTGAAACGCGATGTGCGAAGCGTGATCTGAGGGACGAGGGACCGCGGTAAGGGAGTGAGCGACGGCAACTAGTCCTGCATGGGTAGAATTTCCCGCTGCAGGGCATAACGGATGAGGTCAGTCCGGCTGTGTAGACCTAATTTGCGCATCATGTTGGCACGGTGGACCTCGACGGTGCGTGGACTAATCGAGAGCTGACCGCCAATTTTGGCGCTGGTGCAGCCCTCGGCTGAGAGATGCAGCACTTCCCGTTCGCGGGTGGTTAGGGTCTCATATTTGTCTAGCGGGGTGTCTTTAGCCTTTTGTATGTAGGCATCGATGGCGCGCTTGGAAAGCGGCGGACTGATGTAGCGATTGCCGGCGACCGCCTCGTGCACTGCCAGTATTAGATCGGCTGCACTGGAGTCTTTGAGAACGTAACAGGCTGCTCCGTTTCTCAGCGCCTCGAGCACGTAGCCCTCGTTGGCGTACATTGAGAGGATGACGATACGGGTCTGCGGTGAACGTTGGCTGACTTGCCGCGTGACCTCCAGTCCGCTCAGGCCAGGCATCTTCAGGTCGACGATCAACACATCCGGCCCCAGACGCTCGACCAGTCGACACGTCTCTATCCCATTGCCCGCCTCGCCGACAATGCGAAAAAGCGGCTCGGTCTCCAGAATGGCCCGCAGCCCCTGGCGGACCACCTGGTGGTCATCCGCCAACAATATCTTAATCACCTTCATGGTCCTGAACTCCGTTTTCCAGCGGGTCCTCCTGGGATCCGAAGGGCAAATCGGCAGTCAAGTTGCTGCCAGCCCCTGGCGCCGACTCAATTATCAGTCGACCGCCCAACAACTTCGCTCGCTCGCGCATCCCTGCCAGACCGCTGGTGTCGCCGGCGGCTAGTGCAGTCTCCGGGTCAAAGCCAGTACCCTGGTCTGTGACCTGCACGTAGAGCGTAGTCCGGCCATCCCAGATCCGTACTGTCGCCTCGCTCACCCCGGCGTGGCGGGCGACGTTGGTCAGTGCTTCTTGCACAATGCGATAAGTAGCCGTTTCAACTTCTGGTGGAAAACGTCGATCTACGAGCCCGCTGTGTTTGAAGATCACCCTCACCTTGGTCTGAGCAGTATAACGCTCCAAATGCCACAGTAGCGTAGCGAGCAGTCCCAGATCGTCCAGCATCGGAGGACGTAGATCGAGCGAGAGTTCGCGCACCCGCGTAATCAGCTCACTGACCAAGGTATTTGCTTTACTGAGGCATTCCGGAAGCGTATCGGCGGGCAAGCGTGTTCCCATTTCGAGGGTGAGTTTGAGCCCGGTAAGTTCCTGGCCGATCTCGTCGTGGAGCTCGCAAGCGATGCGGCGGCGCTCGATTTCCTGCACCTCCACTAACCGGCGGGAGAGGGCCTGTAGTTGCTCGCGCCCGGCGCAGACCTCCTCAAACAGCCGGGCGTTCTGGATGGCGATAGCCGCCCCATTAGCGAACTGCTCGATTAATTCGATCTCACGCTGGCTAAATTCACGAGGTGAACGGGTTGCTACAAAGATAACCCCTAAGGGTTTTCCATCTTTGCTAAACAAGGAGGCGCCAAGAAAACCATGCAGATCAGCCGCCTTGAACCTTTCAGGATAAGGCCTGCCTGGATCTTTGGCCATGTCCCTGATGGTCAGGGGTTTACGGTTATCCAGCATCCACTTCCCCCGCCCGACCAGTTCTCCTACTGCCCTTACGGGCATGAGGCTTATTGCCGCCTCATCTCCTGCTATAGCACGACTCCATAGCTTTCCCTGTTTGTCGAACAGGCGTACCCACGCGATTTCCGCCTTAAAAAGAGAGACCGCCTGTTCGGTCAATCTCTGGAGCAGGCTGTCCAGATCTAAAAGAAGAAGGTTGGAGAGGAACTCTCGTAGGGCACCTTGCTCAAGAGATTTCCTTCTAACCTCTTCAAAGAGGCGAGCATTCTCAACGGCAACGCCGATTTGATTGGCCATAGAGCCAATCAACTGAAGCTCCTCAGGTGTAAAGTGGCGTGGCCTATAACAGTAATAATTTCCCACACCAAATACCTTCTCTTTCACCCGTATGGGAAAGGTGATTTGGGAGCGGAAGCCTGCCTGGAACGTCGCCCGTCTAGTGGCCAGCTGGCGATATTTAGGATCGGTCTCCATATCTTCGATGGCAATCATCTCTCCGGACTCCCAGACCTTCCCTATGATACCTTCGCCAAGTCGGTAGGGAGAAGCATGAGAAAGTTTTTCACTAAGGTTCTTGTGCGCCCTGACCTCCAACTGATTGCTTTTTAGATCAAGGAGAAAGATGCGAGCCGCATCAAACTTGAGAACCTCCAAGACCTTCTTGATAGACTTATCTAGAACGACTTCAAGCTCCAGAGATTGGCTCACCGTACCAGCAACGGAATGCAGAGCGGAAAGCTGCTCGGCTCTCTTGACCGTCTCCTCAAACAGTCGGGCATTCTCCAGCCCCACCCCGATGACATTTCCGATCGCCTGCAACAACTCCACCTCCCGAGGCTCGAATGACCTTGGCTGACTGGTGGAGATATTCAGAATCCCGACCACCTTTCCTCGCGCCTTCAAGGGGATCCAGGCGATGGAGCAAAGCCCTTCCTGACGAGCCTCCTCCTTAAGATTGGCTCCTTCGGGATCATTGACGACGAGCGGCTCTCCCGATTCAAAGACCTGGTCGCTCTTCCCTCCCGGTGTCCGGCGATACAGGAGGGCCTGGGCATACTCCTCCGAGATCCCCCGGTGCGCGGCCAGCGTAACCTCACCGGTGACCGAATCCTTGAGCCTGATGTACCCTCGGTCACGCCCTGTGACCTCCAGCACCTTGTCCAAAGCGGTCTGGAGAAGCTCGTTAAGATCGAGCGACTGGCTAGTAGCCATGGCGATAGTGTTCAGGACTGCCTGCTCCCGGGCTCGCCACTCCGCTTCCTGGAAGAGCCTGGCATTCTCCAAAGCAATGGCCGCCCCATTGGCTAACTGCTGCACAAGATCCACCTCATCTTGGCTAAAATCTCTAGGCTGATAGGTCATGGCCCTGAGCACACCTACGACTTCGCCACCCCTTAAGAAGAGAGGGACTCCCAGATAGCCGCGGACGCCAATGCGACGTGTACTTTCTCCACCTGGGGTGTCTGTCCCTTTAGTAATGTCCGGGATCGACAAGACTTTGCGGTTTTTAATGATCCAGCTTGATCGTCCTCGGGCAGTTCCTGTAGCACCTGACCGGACCCGTTCCGCCTCTATCCCCGAGACACCTAAGATCTGCCAGATCCCCTTCTCGTTCACTCTGACATCGCACATGTCAACTTTAACGACGTCACGAACCTTGTCCGTAAGCTTTTTAAGCAGGCTGTCTATATCAAGGGAGGTGATGTCCTGGCTCAGTTCCTTTAGAAGCTTTTGGATATCCTCTCGTTTCTGGGTCTCTTCATAAAGCCTCGCGTTTTCGATGGCTATAGCCGCACCCGCAGCGAACTGCTCGGCCAGGGCAATCTCTTCCTGAGTAAATTCCCTCTCTGTCAGGGTGGAGACTCCGAGAACACCGATAGGTTTCTGCTCCCGTGAGATCAAGGGGAGAAGGAGATACCCCTTGACCCCTAACTCCCGTAAAAAATGACCTGGACCGAAGACCTTGTCCTGGCTGATGTCCTTGATCGCGAGAGGCCTACGGTTCTCCATAACCCAGGTGGAACGGCCACTGCCGAGCTTTAGTCCATCCTGAAAACGTTCAGCTCCCTCACCGGCAATAGCAACCAGGCGCAGAAGTCCATCTTTGTCAAGAAGCCTAATTTGTACATGATCTGCTTTCAGGAGATTGAGGGAGTGCTCCGCTATTTTTTTCAGTAGCTCACCCATATCCACAAGGTTGATCTGAGTGAGGATCTCCCGTAGTGCACGTTGTTCTTCTAAAAGGTGGGTGAGACGAAGGTTGGCCTTCCCGATCTCTCGGTTAGCCTCTTCTAATTCAAAGGTGTTCTTCTCAACCTCCCCGAAGAGCCTTGCGTTTTCCAGCGCCACGCCGATCACATTCCCGATCGCCAGCAAAAGCTCCACTTCCCGAGGTTCGAATCGGCTTGGCTGACTGGTGGAGACATTCATAATCCCGACCACCTTCCCTCGCGCCTTTAAAGGAATCCAGGCGATGGAGCGAAGCCCTTCCTGACGAGCCTCCTCCTTGAGCCGTGTTCCCTCGGGATCATTGACGATGAGCGGCTCTCCCGATTCAAAGACCTGATCACTTTTGCCTCCTGGAGTCCGGTGGTGCAAAAGCGCCTCAACGTACTCCTGCAAAATCCCCCGGTGCGCGGCAAGCGTAATCTCCCCGGTTTCCGGATCCTTGAGCCTGATGTACGCTCGTTCACGCCCCGTGATCTCCAGCACCTTATCCAAAGAGATCTGGAGAAGCCGGTCGAGACGAAGCGATTGGCTTGTAGCTGCGGCGATGGCGTTCAGGGCTTCCTGCTCCTGGGCCCGCCGCTCCGTTTCTTGGAACAACCGGGCGTTCTCCAGCGCCAGGGCCGCCCCGTTGGCCAAATGCTGAATGAGATCCACCTCTGCTTCGGTAAACTCTCTCGGCTCATAGGTTAAGGCCCTGAGAACCCCGATCACTTGTCCGCCCCTTGAAAAGAGCGGAACAGCGAGATAACCCCGGATGCCAAGCCGACGAGTAGTATCTCCAGCTGGAATGTCTGTCTCTTCAGTCATGTCCGCGATGACCAAGGGTCTGCGGTTCTCCATGATCCATCTGGCTCGCTTTTTCATACTTCCCGAGCCGCGGACGCATTCCGGCTCGATACCCGATACGCCCATGGGTTGCCAGTTCTCCAGCATCCTGACGTCGGAGATATCCACTCTAAAGAACTCCCGTACTTTTTCTGTGAGTTTTTTGAGTAGGCTGTCAATGCCCAGAGAGGTAATATCTTGGCTCAGTTCCTTCAGAAGCTTTTGGGCCTCTTCACGTCGCTTGAGATCACTGTTCGCCTTCTCCAGCCCATCCCTAGAGGCCTTGAGCTCATTGAAGAGATCCCGATTTTCCAACGCTATACCCATCTGGCAAGCAATGGCTATAAGATGATCCTTCCTCTCCTCGCTGAAGTGACCTACCTCACGGCTGGAAAGATGAATGACCCCGCGGGCCTCCCTCGCAACCTTTAGAGGGAGAAAGGCACAGGAACGTAACCCTACTTTAAGCTGAATCTTGCCCTTTAAACGTGGATCTGCAGCAATGTCAGAGGCAATGATGGGCTCACCGCTCATGAAAACCTTTTCAACGGCAGAGCCGACAGGTTTGGTACTCGCCGCATCCATATAGTAGCTAGGGAAACCCCGTTGAGTTGGATAGGCAAAGTTTCCCGTCTTTTTATCCCAGAGCCGGACCAGAGCCGCATCAGCCCCGGTCGCCTCCATGAGCCTTTCAATCACTCCATCCATCATCTCATGAATAGACTCTGCCGGGGCCAAGGGGGTGAGGGCCGAATAGAGGCCAGAGAGCTCTCCCAACGACCTCTCAAGGCGCTGGTTGGTTAACTCCAGCTTCGTCTTTGAGGCATAGATCTCCTGCGCACTCTCTTCCGCCCGCCTGAACAGGTAATACATACTGATCAGCAAACCGGTGAGGACAAAGATGTAGCTGACTTTCTTCAAGAGATGGGCCAAGTCGAACATCGTATCGAACAGTGTGAAGGAGAATGACATGAACATCGCCTGGCCCATGACGCCGACGATGAGCGAGAGCACCACCCAGTGTTCAAACGGATCGGTTTTCCAGAAGCCCTTCTTCAGGTAGCCGATCAGCGCCAGCAGAAAGAATGTCGCCGCGAAGAACTCCTCCGGGCGGCCAAAGACGAATTCCGGATAATACGCGCGCGGGAGGGGAAAGAAAGCAAAAAAGGCGAAGCTTACGAGGGTCAAGACCCCCACGACCGAGTACACAGTTTTCTCGCTGATCCACCCGGCCGCTCCTAGCCGCTCCTCTCTCCTCCACGCCCACCAGCTCAAGAACATCAGCACGGCCAGGAAGCTGCGCGACGCGTTCCAGCTCCACGGGATCAAGTGCGGGGGCGGGGAGGGCCACAGCTGATCAAACCACTGACTCGTCACGATGGCGTGGTAGCCGTCGAGCAGCGCTGTCCCTAAGAACCCCGTCCCGATAAACAGGAACGTATTGCTCTTCTTCGAGTAGAAGTGCACCAGCGCCGAGATTCCCACCATGAGCGCCAACAAGGTCGCCGCCACCTCCATAAGGGTGTGGAGCTCGGTGCTGCCCTGCCAGGTGGAATCCCGCAGGAGAAAGTAGCCTAGGAAAAAGGCGACAAAGGTCGCTATGTAAGTGGCCACCTTTGTCTGTACCTTTGTATTCATTTCCCTACCCATCATTGCCAAAGGTGCCAGCTTCTCGAGGCCGATCTGTTACCGTCTTGCTCCCTGCCGATTTCCGACTGCTTACCTCTGACCGACAGCTATCGCAGGGACAGGGACGGGCGGAAGAGGGGCAAGCTTTAACTGCTGGTCGGTCAAACCGTTGCTTAAGGTTTGGGTAGGACTGGTCCGCTTCAGTTCACTCATGGGTCTCTCTATTCCTTGCGATCCCGCGTCCCAAGCAGCTCCTCGAACGAGGAGTAAAAGCGCAACCAACATTGCAACCATCAGGGCACGCTGGCCCATCCGATAAGGGCTTCTCGTTGTCTGACCTCCTCAAAACTCTTGACTGCTCTTTATGCTCAACCCATTCTCAAAACTGACTCTCTCAAACGCGCCACTGACCGCCTACCTTAAAGGCCGGTACATCCCTCTTTTGGATCATTTTAATAAGGGTGCGCTTAGAGAGCTGAAGAATCGCTCCCTCCTTAGCGAGGATTATTAGCCTAAGATCCGCATGGTCGTTGCTCATAGACAAAGCATCTCCTGCCTTTAAAGACACAAGGCCTATGCCAGAACTCACTCGAAGCCGTAACTGGTTGTTTTTAAAGACTGCCCGATGAGATAAGCGCTAGGTCTTAGTAATGTGATCGGCAAATATGGACAAATCTTGATTGCAAAGGGTATGAATGACAAAGTATGAAGATTATGAAAATATGCTTATATGCTCATCATCCGTCCGGTTTGATTTCGTTGGGTATCGTGGCAGTAAAGGTCGAGCCTTTGC
>JAPUHZ010000337.1 GCA_027297485.1 Deltaproteobacteria bacterium | reverse complement strand
TGAACCGCCCCATCTCCGTGCAGTTTTCCCGTCAGCTAGCGAAACTCGATATTACGCCAAATCAGATTTCCGTGTTCTCGTTTCTTTGCTCTCTGCTGGCCGCTGGACTCTTTGCATTGGGTGGCTATCCCGCCCTGCTCCTGGGCGGTGTTTTGGCCCAGTTCGCGTCTATCATCGACGGTTGCGACGGCGAAGTGGCTAGGCTCAAGTACCAAAGGAGCGACTTCGGCGGGTGGTTCGATGCGGTGTTGGACCGCTATGCCGACGCTTTTCTGTTGTTCGGCTTGACCTGGCACCTGCTGGCGGTGGAAGCGAGCGGCTGGGTCCTTTTCACCGGTTTTATGGCCATTATCGGCTCGTTTATGCTGAGTTACACAGCGGACAAGCACGACAGCTTGATGCGCGAGCGCATCCAAGCTGGGGGCAGAGCTGGGTTGCGGATGGGGCGGGATGTGCGGGTGTTTATCATGTTTCTGGGTGCGACGGTCAATCTAGTACTGCCGGTGCTGGTCGTAATTGCCGTGGTGATGAATCTCGAGACCTTGCACCGGGTTAGGGCTGCGTGTGATGCGTAGTATCGAATGGGCCAAACAGAAAATCCGGTTGACTGTTGCCGGCTCCCGGGTGCCGGAGGATTCACGTCACGCCGACAACACCCTGGAGTGGCTATTGCGCCTGGAACCGGACGCAGACGATGCCCTGCAACTGGCGGCGCTGGCCCACGACATCGACCGAGCCATCGAGAAAACCAAGGTAAAACGCGCGGACTTCGACGATTACGATGTCTTTAAGGCCGCCCACGCCCGCAACGGAGCGGAAATACTGCGCCCTATTCTGACCGCATGTGGTGTGGAAGATAATATTGTGGACGAGGCTTGCCGCCTGGTGGAGGTTCATGAGGTGGGCGGCGATTCCTGCTCTGATCTACTCAAGGACGCGGACAGTATCTCCTATTTTGATGTAAACCTGCCGTTCTATTACCGACGTGAGGGTTGGAACGAGGCGAAGCGGCGATCATCCTGGGGCTATCGGCGACTTTCCCCAAGGGCGAAAGAAATCGTCAAGCACATCGTCCATGAGGAGGAGGCACCGGTGCGCCTGCTGCAAGAGGTGATTCATGAAAGTGTTAACTGACGGATTTATCGAGTATTTACAACGCGAGCAAACGGGCGACCGAGGCTTTGCTGAAAATGACAAGTAGCCGGAATGGGAGAAGATCGGTAATTTGGTCAACCGAGTCAGTGGGAGAAATTTTGCTGAGGAAACCATCGAGATTGAATATGTAGAATTTGACGCCGAGGAAATGGGAAATGAGAATACACGGCGTACCATTTCTCCGCTTTGACTTAGAGATTCTTCGTGTCAACCCGCCCCACCTTTTTTCTGTAGCGTTAGTTTCCTGGTTAATCGCTTGCGTTGTTTAGGGCAGGGAGACTGCCCGCTCTGGGCGGTTTGCTCGTTCGTATCCTGGCATGCCAAACAGGATGGGCAAATCCAACTCCCGCACTCACAGCGGCCCCTGGGTTTGTCTGCAAAGCCAGGCTTGGTCTGGAACGGGGAGTGACAACGAGAACAGATAACCTCCGTGACACCTTCCAGAATTTCTAAATCCTCAGCCGGTGCGATCCGCCGCATGGACTCTCCCTCAATAGCCACACGATATTGAAATGTCTGCTTGGTGTTCGACTTACCCAACAACTCCCCCTCTACAGTGAAGCATGTTTTAATCTCTGTTGTGCCGTCTATCCGCCCTTCATACCCTGCCATTTTATGCCGAACTAGCGTTCCGTTTTCTAGTTTAACTTGAGCCATCACCTTGTCACCTTCAATAAAACTTAAACAAAAACTCCTCAGATTCCTTTAGAGCTCAATGGAACGATAGTGCTGTTGCTTAATAGCATATTTCCAGGATTTGATAGCAGCGCCTTCTTCGGCCACCTCTCCTAACCCCTTTAAGTGGTAAATCCCTATTTTTACAAAATCTTGACCCTGCCCAAACGATGGGCTGTCCTAACGAAAAACGTCAAGCTGGCGGGCTGAGGAGTGGCCTCGCTAACTCAGATGCCTCTCTTGCTGAATGTCTTGACTCGAGTGAGGTCGTTAATTTCCCTCCTGAAATAGCATATGCAAAGAATCAAAGGCAAAGAGAGTTGACAGGCCCTTTAAATCCTCCTATGGTTCGATGGCAAGAAGTCCCCTGACGTTCTTTCCCATGATTTCCGATCGGCCATGGGAGGCACGTAAATAACATGGTTTCCCCACTTACAATCATTTCCAACCGCGCTCCATATAAGCTGAAAAAGAAATCCGGGCAGATATCTTTAGAGAAAAACGTTGGGGGCCTGGTTTCCGTTCTGGATGAAATTATGAATCAAGGTGGAGGCACTTGGATCGCATGGGGGGAAACAGCGGATACGCCTGAGCGGATTGCCATCCCATTGGATGACCCTAAATACTTCATGCACCTGATTCCGCTTACAGATCAAGAGGTGAGGAATTACTATCAGGGGTTTTCCAATCGGGTTTTATGGCCTCTTTCCCACTACTCCTTGGACCGATGCCATTTCAGGAGCGAATACTGGAAGGCCTATCAGGGGGTGAACGAGAAATTTGCAAGAGTTTTTATAGGAGAATCTCGAGGCTCGAACCACATCTGGATTCACGACTTTCACCTAACGCTTGTCCCTAGTTTGCTGAGACAAAAGCGCCGCGATCTATCGATAGGCTTTTTTTGGCATATCCCTTTTCCATCCTCTCCCGTATACCGTGTTCTCCCTTGGCGCAGGGAGATCTTGTGCGGTCTTTTGGGAAGCGACCTGATCGGCTTTCAGCTTCACCTCCATGCGGACAATTTTCTTCAATCTGTGGAGGACGTTCTCAAGCTCCCTGTGGATCGAGAGAACTACAGCATCGAGTACGAAGGCCGGGTCATCAAAGTGGGGGTTTTTCCTGTAGGGATCGATTATCGCAGATGGAACAACCTGGCGTCGGACCCTGGGAATGAAGAGAAGGCCCGCCAGATACGCAGAGAAATAGGGGCCGAGCATATAATCCTGGGTGCAGATCGTCTTGATTATACAAAGGGAATCCGGGAAAAGCTCCTTGCCTACGAACGTTTCTTAGAGAAATATCCCGGGTATCAGGGACGGGTCTGTGCGATTCAGATCGCAGTTCCTTCCCGGACTCGTGTTGAGGAATACAGGATTTTACGGCGAGAGATCGATGAGACGATCGGCCGTATCAGCGGACGTTTCAGCACTCGAAAATGGGTCCCCCTACGTTATCTTTATAAGACCTTTCCCGCGGAGGAGCTGGTGAACTACTACTCCGCAGCCGACGTAGCCTTGATCACTCCCTTGAGAGACGGAATGAACCTGGTTGCGCAAGAATATGTCGCCTCGAGGACGCGTGAAGATGGCTGTCTTATTTTGAGTGAATTTGCGGGAGCAGCAGAGATTCTAACTGATGCGGTCGTGGTGAATCCGTATAATATTGAGGAACTAGCAGATGCCATTCATGATTGCCTGTCCATGCAGGAGGCCGAGAAGCGAAGTCGGATGCAAAAAATGCGTCGAGCTGTCCGGGAGAGGGACGTGTACTGGTGGTGTCATAGCTTCTTGGAAAGCCTCGTGCAGATCAAGGAGGACCAGTTGGGGTTAAAGGCAAGTGGAATTTCAAGGAATTCTTAAATACCTGCGCACTGGAAATCCGAGATGAATCAGGTTTAGGGGCTGATCCCCTGGCCCAGGGCGGTGCATTGCCAAAGCACGACCTAACGGCCTTCCGACAATCCATCGCTAACTTTACAATCGGCATATATGTGGACGGAACCTCCCTCTATTCGGTTGCCGCGTGTAATCAGTTTTACTATGCTACAGACGTTACGGCTGACATTATCGATGTCACTTACGGGAAAGCCGTCCTTTAAGAACCTTCCAATAAGCTTTTCCCCTCCCAGGGTCACAATCTGGAGGTATTCCACATTGTCCTTTTTGAAGTATCGCTCGGTCCCAGGGTCGCAGTGGTCTAATTCGCTTTGTAGCTTGGTTGAAATTTTTATACCCACGAACAATCGTTTGTCTATCTCGTACATTCTGGCTTCTCCTTCTTCCCTTCCAGCTATCCACCTGCCCGCAAGCATCCACAGGCAAGGAGTTGCAGGCTCAAATACGCCGATGGGTTTCCTGTTCGCAACATCCCAGGGGAACGCCGCATCCAGCAGACTTAGTTCGGAGGAAGCGCTGGAGAATACCCCGAGAGTGACCAAGGTTATGTAGTAGTTAAGTGCGGAGACCTAAGACCCAACCAACCCGATCCAGAGCTATGTATCCCTGCATCCCTTCTGCTTAGTCACACCCCTCCCCTAACCCTTCTCGGATGATCCTGTCCACATCGGAAATTCGAATTTCTAGATTATACAGATAGCGGTATGCTATGGCCTGCTTCCATTTAGGCCATTTGTCCAGGATCCCGCGGACCTCATCTTCCGCCTGTTTGAGCTTTGCTAAATCCACAACGTTAACCACCTTTACATAGTGCCACTAGGATCGTTTGCTTGCAAGTTAATGGGAGCCGTCTAATACAAACGTATTTAAATTTGTTACATTGAGGCTATTCCGAGGGGAAGGAGACTGAAGGACGAGGGAACCGAACGTGAGGCTTGGTGCAGGCCCAAACGGTAGGAATAATCACGTGAAGGGGTAGGGGTGGCGGCCC
>JAPUHZ010000336.1 GCA_027297485.1 Deltaproteobacteria bacterium | reverse complement strand
CTCCTCTGCCTCCCTCAGATAGTCCCTGATCCCCTTGACTGAGCGCTCGCCATCATCGGAGGTAAAGCCGCGACGCATTAAATCCCGTAGGGCCTTGCGCACTCCGCCTTCATCTAAAAAACGATCTGACAGGTGTTTGAGGAGATCCTGCGGGGTGGGGAAAAGGACCACCTGCGTTCCATCCCAATTGGTATACCGATGGACCCTCATGGTAGCGATCAATATAGCCCAGATGACTCTGGCCGCGCAACCCTATTTTGGATTTTCGTGGCCCCAGCATGTGGTAGCCGGCTCGAGGGGGTCTCTTCTCCCCGCGGGCCATCCATGCCATAGCTCACCCTATTCATTAAATTTAAATCGAATGATATCACCATCCTGAACCATATACTCTTTCCCTGCCAACCTGAACTTGCCGGCCTCCTTACACTTGGCCTCACTGCCATATTTTACGAGGGCGTTATATTGAATCACCTCAACCCCAATGAAATCAGGCTCCTTATCGGCATGGACCTCCGCTGCAACATGGAGAGCTGGGGTCCCCCTTTTTATACTCCAAGCCCGGACCTCCTCCTCGTTATGAGTCAGAAAGCTGATCAGGTCCAGTAGCTTATAGAAGAAATGGACGAATCGTTCCTTGGCAGGTTCGTCTAAGCCTAAGTCCTTGAGACATTTCAGACGTTCTTTCTCTTCAAGCCCCGCCAACTCCATCTCCACCTTACCGGAGAGGCGAACTGCCAAGAGACCTTCTTTTTTTAGCTGCCCCGTCATTGCTTTTGTTAAGGGCTTCGGGGCATCGTCTTCTCCTAGATTGAGTACAAGCAACAGGGGCATTTGACTGATACAACCAAAACCTGCGAGTTCTCTAATCTCCTCCTCACTAAGAGAGAGGCGGCGCAGGGGTTTTTCTCCTTCTAGTTGAGCCTTGCAGCGCCCCAAAAGATCCATTTCCCGTTCTAAGTCCTCCTCCTTCTTTAACTGTGTGAGACGGTTTTCAATAACCACCAGATCCGTGAGCTTCAGCTCTGATTCAAAGTCCTGAATGGCCGTTGATGGAGATGGCGGAGCTTGGTCGAGGGGACCGGAAAAACACTTTACGACATGGGCCAGCGCATCGACCTCTCTCAGTTGCTGAAATGTCTTGGGATTTAGGGCCCTCTCACCCATTCCGGGGGCAAAATCAACGAGTGTGATTTCTGCGTGGGTTGTCTTTTCGAGTTTGAGGATCCCGGCCAGCTTTTCTACCCGGGGGTCGGCAACCTTGATCACCCCCAGTTGAGGTTTACTGCTCTTCTTCCGGCGGCCGGCACCGAGACCCGTGAGGGCGTTAAAGACGGTGGATTTTCCTGCTCCCCTGAAACCGACGATACCGACTCTCATTCTGGCCTCAATGTTTTTACGATCAGGCTGAGCAGCCGAGTCCCGTCCATAAAGCGGCAGGACAAAGGTCTGGCTCCAGCCGGGGGTTACGGCGCGAACTGCTAGGCATGGGCCTTGTTGAATAAGCTACTCAACGCCGATTTTTTCCAAGCAAGTATCGTAACTTAATACTATTATACGACTTACAGGAGAGAATGACACGTCTCTACCTAGCAACGAGGAAACATTTGGGATATAAAACGTTTAAGTCGAGTTCAATAGGGAAGGAGAAATTATGAAGGTTACTGTAGATCAAGGTATTTGTGACGGCACCGGCAAGTGCGTGGAGGTTGCTCCCAAAGTATTTAAGATGAACGAGAGGATGTGCTCCGAGGTGATCGATCCCAACGGGGATACAGACGAGAAGATCCTGTTTGCCGCCAAGCTCTGCCCAGTCAAGGCCATCTTTCTAGAGGAAGATGGAACAGGAAAGAGAATTTTTCCCTAACCCCGGAGTCCCAGATGACCTCAGCCCGGTACGTGATCATTGGCGCTGGATTTGCTGGGGCAGCCACCGCCTATCACCTTGCCCGCAGCGGTGCAGGAAAAATCGTGGTGGTAGAACAGGAACGGGTGGCTGGTGTCCATGCCTCCGGACGCAATGCTTCCATGATTCGGCAGATTATCTCCGAGCCTTCCACGGCTGCTCTGGCCTGCGAAGGTGCGGCCTTTATACGTAGCATTCCCGCCGACTGGCCGGTGCCTGTCATGTTTGAGCAAAAAGGATCCCTCCTTCTTGGCAAAGGTGAGGCTTGGAAAAACCTGATTCGAGATACTGATAGGGCCAGGGAGAGAGGCATCGAAGTGGAATTGTGGTCACGACAAAAGGCTGAGGAATATGTTTCAGTCATAAAAGGAACAGACCTGGAAGGAGCGGTCTGGTGTCCTACGGACGGAGTGGTTGATATCCATGCCCTCCTCACTGGCTATATCAAGGCGGCTATGTCTATGGGGACCGAATTTCGCTATGGCAGGCCGGTCCGTGAGATCAACGTTAAGGACGAAAGAGTGACAGGTATTGTGGTGGGAGACGAACGGATCGATACCGAGACCGTGATCAACGCCGCCGGGGCATGGGCGGGCGTGATCGGACAGATGGCAGGGGCAGCTA
>JAPUHZ010000335.1 GCA_027297485.1 Deltaproteobacteria bacterium | reverse complement strand
TCATTGACACTTTAAGGATTGTCTGTTCGAATACTGACTAACTAAATGTTCCCCAAAATGCCCATAGGCAGAAAGGTCGTTATGAAAGTCGCTGAGGATAAAATTACAATGATTTTGGATCAAGCCGAACGCAGCTTACGAGAGGTGATCGCTCAAGCGGCTAACATAGGTGACTACCATAACGTCGATGTCGCCCGACAGTACGCGATGGAGGCAGAGAGGCTCCTTCAACGTAGGGCCCGCAGCGTTTCACCAACAAGCGGAAGAATGGACCAGTCCTTAGCATCGGTGGGTTAAACAAAAAGGGTTCAGTGTTGTCATTCCCGGCAGGATAGTTCCTCTTCATCCAGTTGAGCCATGATGTATCCAATTTCCTCTTCCTCTTCCACCCATTGCTCGTACTCTTCCTCTTCCCTGTCCCTACGCTCACGTTGCTTTATGAGCCATTCAGAAAGGGCGTATGGCAGCCGAAGCCGGTTCGCCGCTTGCATCTTTTTCTCACAGAAATCGTACAGCTCATAGAAAACCTCTATTTCTTTCACTGTCATCTCGTCCTCTATCCACTGGAGTTCATCGACCGTAAATCTGTAACGATGGTCCGGCTGAACCTGCCAGAACCTTGGATCTGAAGATTGCCAATTCTCCTCCAGCAGCATCAAGAACCTGGCTCTTCTCCCACCAGGATTGTCCTGAGCACGAGTGCTGATACCTTGCGGTGGCTCTTTAGGCTTGGGAGCGTTCTGTCTTTCCCCGATTAACATGGGGTAATTTTATCAGCGAGGGGTGAATGGGAGGACAGCGTTAGGGGCAGACTTTTGGGACACTTTCTGTCTATGTCTTCCATGCCTTGCTCTCGGGAAGGATTTGCAGGGCTATTCGAAAATGACTAGAACCCTTGTAGAATCTAGCGCTGCTCCCATTGAGGAGTGCGGCGGATTGCCCGAAATGGGTATGCTCATGCAGGACATTTCATGAAAAACGGTCAAGGTATATTTAGCTTTACCAGAGATTTTTTCCATAACAGGGGGTATTGTCCCTGGTGATCTCAAAATGCGATGGATCTACTTCACTACGGCCTGAAATTTGAGTTGAGAGATGATTGGTGGGTTGAAGCTGGTATGGTCGGCTTCGATGTCCAAGATTCCGCGTATAAGGTGAATTTGAACGCCTTTCCGAATGTCTATAGCGTCAGCATTAAAGAAGTTGGGCCAGTTCACCGAGAGGGTGGTGTGTTCAAAGACGACAACGAAACCGGTTTGTCGGCCAAGGAGCGAGTAACACGCATTCTGCGCTGGTTCCGAGAGGACGTTGCAATAGAACCGGTTGAAGTCGTCAAGCTCCTGCCGAGCGATCCGTATCGTTACAAGCTAGTTCATGGTGCGCATCGCTTCTACTGTTCGCTGGCAGCAGGCTTTACTCATGTTCCGGCGGTCGACGGTTTTGATTGGGCGAGTCTTGACCAGTGAAGGCCATTTCGACTGGTTAGTCCTGGGGAAGCGCAAGTGTGGGGTGACCGGGATAGCACCCGGGAAAGCGAAAAGTAATGGCTGCCTTATTCAGCTATTGCCTGCCCGGTCACATTGATTTCAATAAGGGAAAGCAATGGATGCTTTTCGAAAAAGAATAGCCGACATCTTGAGAATAGCTGTAGATCGCTACGGTTTTGGAACTGGCAGGGATCTGGGTCAAATCACCAAATGGGACCCGAGAAAAGGCCACGTGCGCCTGGCCAGGTCCCTGGATGAGTGGGAATCATTAGCAGAAGAGTTGTTTGACCTCAAGTTGCTGAAAGAAAGGATTTGGGATAGTAAAACCGAGTCCTTCAAGATAATAGAAGATTACCTGCCTTTCTATGAGGCTCTTCGGAAAGATCCTCCGAAATACCCGGAATGGAGTGGAGTGTTCAAGAAAGAGGGAGAAAGCAGGAAGGTTTTCCAAGCATTCAGTTCTCTGGAGAAACTGGCACGGCAGAAACTCGTGAATCAAATCAAGAAAAAATACAACTACACCGAGCCAGATCTTTTGGAAATCTGCCTCGCCGTTTCCTGGCACAAGTCAAGAGATAAGACTGGGGGGAACGCGAAACTCGCCTCCATAATGACCAACAAAGCGAAAATAAGATACCGGGGGACTGCCCCATATAAGTGTCCTACTGAATGGCACAGAGCCAATTCAAGCGCATTCAAACAGCATCTCCAGCGACTGCGGAACAAGGCCAAAGCCCACGAGTTTTATGAAGCCGTGCCCCCGGACTACTGGAAAAAATACGCTTAATCGCATCCCCTGAGTAATTCAAAAGGTAACCCTGCGTAACGCCCCAACCCTTAACTTGCAGATTTTTTTCTGCCCATCCTGCTGCAACCCCACATCTTAGGAATCTAGTAAGACTTTTTTCTTTCGTCCCTCTTTCTCGTAACCCCAACAAACAAATAAAGTTATCCTAATGATAGAAATCAATTCAAGACTCCGTGCAGCCCGGGTTTTGCAACGCTTTAGTCAGACAGATTTGGCGAAAAAGATTAACCGCTCCCCCACATGGGTCTGTCGGTTAGAGCGGGGATTTGTTGAACCTACTGATCTGGACATCTCGATCATAGCTCGAGTCTTAAAAGTTGATCCCAACTACTTATTTCCCAGGCAGCTAGAGAACACCTGTGAATTGGAGCGTCTTGGGTGATAGAAGAAGGGTTTTTGCGTGCTTTGAAGGGTTTTCTGTTCTCTTGCGCCACATATCACTTTCTACCCTGGCCCCTGGCACGCCTGATCTTCAAGTTACTTCCATTTTTGAGGAGTCTCTGATGTCCTTGACCTCTTACCTTGAGCAGCACTTAAAATTCGCGCCTGGACAGAAGGGACCTGAGCGTAAAGCCCACTGTCCACGGCCAGAACTTCACGCGAACGGTGATCGTACTCCATCTTTGACCGTCAATGTTGAAGAGGGCCTTTTGAATTGCTTCGTCTGTGGGCTTCAGGGGAACATTCACCAAGTTGCTAAAGAGCTAGGCTGGCCGATGCTGTCTTCTAACGGACAGGGCCGCCACAACGGTCTGCCGGATAGGTTCAAGGACCAGCCCATTCAGGCATGGTACACCTACACTGACCAACACGGTCGGCCGATTTACAAGGTTGCGCGTACTTCTGCAAAGGAATTTCCGATCTGGGCACCCGTAATTGGGGGCGGTAGTTGGGGGCTGAAGGGTACGGGCGTCCGACTGGTCCCTTACCACCTTCACAAACTCGTCAAGGCAGAATCCGTGTTCGTGGTCGAGGGCGAGAAGGACGTGAAAACGGTGGAGGGTATGGGCCTGCCCGCGACCACGTTCCCAGGAGGTGCCGGCTCATGGAGGGCAGACTACTCTCAACGATTCAAGCAGAAAGAAGTTGTAATCCTTCCCGATAATGATAAGCCTGGCCGTGAGCACGCCCAGGACGTCGCAGCCGGTCTGTTAGCCCATGCCAAGTCAGTTCAGATTCTCAATCTGCCCGGATTGCCAGAGAGAGGAGATGTCAGCGATTGGGCGGAAGGAAAGGACCCTTTTGATGCAGGAGAAGATCTTTGTAAGCTGGCAGATGGAGCGCCTCGCTTCAGACAGCCGGGTAAAACCGTCATTCTTTCCGAGGTTGAGACGGAATCGATCTCGTTTCTGTGGCACCCATATCTCCTACGAAGAAAGGTCAACTTACTCGAAGGCGATCCCGGCCTTGGGAAAAGCTACCTCACTCTGGCGATAGCCGCAGCACTCAGCCTGGGTAAGGCCCTGCCGGGATCATCTGAACGACTTGAACCCCAGAAAACGCTGATCCTCTCTGCGGAGGATGGGATTGGTGACACGATAAGGCCACGCCTGGAGAATATGGACGCGAACCTGGATCTCATCTCTGCCTGGGCGCCAGCAAGCGAAGAGGAGCTAAAGAACTGGAAGCCATTGACGCTCGATGATACTGGCTTCGAGGAGTTGAATCAGGAGATGTGCCAACTCTCCCCGGCTCTGGTTGTTCTGGACCCGCTCTTTGCTTTCGTAGGAGAGAGACGGGACATCAACGCTGCCAATCACATGCGGGCGGTCATGGCCCGACTCGCCAATTTAGCCGAGAAACATAATTGTGCCATTGTGGCAATCCGGCATCTAACAAAGGGTAGCCGTGGGAAGACCATTTATCGCGGGATTGGTTCCATCGACCTGACGGCAGCGGCCCGGTCAGTCCTCCTGGTGGGTGCTGATCCTGACAGCCAGGAACATGGACCCACCAAGAGCGTCCTCTTTCACATCAAACACAACCTCAGTGGGCGAGGTCAGGCTCTAGGCTTTGAGATCCGAGAGGGTTCTTTCTGCTGGACTGGGGCCTCGCAAGTTACGCCTGAAGAGGTCTTATCACCCGAATCCAGCCCCGATGAGGCCTCCTCTATGCATGAGGCTCTTGAATTTCTCAAAGAGATGCTTAGTGATGGCCCGGTCGATTCTCAAGTGATGGAAAGACACCGCAAGCAACTCAATATTTCAATTTCAACCTTAAAACGCGCTAGAAAAACATTGGGAATCAAGGCGACCCGAAAGGGGGAAAAATGGACCTGCTCTATGTAAATGTTGGACCCCTTGAACCCCTTAAGGCTAAGTATAGTAGTAGTAGTAGTTTAGCTATTGAACCTCTTTGGACCCCTTTGAACCTCTTCTTGAACCCCTTGGATCAAGAGTGTCAAAGAGGTTCAAGAAATCCGCTAAGGCCCCCTTGGACCTCTTCTCCAAAACCGAACACAAATGGCAGCCAGTTGAGGCATGGAGCTATCAGCGGGACGGCGTTTGGATGGTAGG
>JAPUHZ010000334.1 GCA_027297485.1 Deltaproteobacteria bacterium | reverse complement strand
TAAACCCCTTGACAATTCTGAGATTGACTCTCTTCCTGAAACGACACAGCTTTGACATTGTTCAATCCCACGGAGCACGGATGAATTTCTACACGCGCGTCGCAGGAAGGATCGCCAACGTGCCTTCCGTCATCTCGACCCACCACTTCTCTCTGTCTTCCTACCCTGTAGCATCCTGGAGAAAAAGCGTCTACAGAGCTCTGGATAGGTGGAGCGCAAAATTCGCCTCTATCAATCTATGTGTCGCAGAGACCTTGGCCAAAGAATTGAGAGAGCAGAGTGGCTATTCCCCAGACACTATACGCTTCATACCTAATGGCGTGGACACAGAAAAGATGGACCCCACTAAAATCTCTGGCCAATCTATCCGGAAGGAATTCGGCGTGGAGAACCGATTCCTCGTTGTTGCCGGAGGGCGGATGACCCCTGAAAAAGACCATACGACGTTCCTGAAAGCGCTTGCTCGAGTGAAAGCTGCTATCCCGGATGTTAAGGCGCTCCTGATTGGAGAGGGGCCTCTTCAAGAAGAACTGCAAAATCTGGCTGTTTCTCTCGGTCTCAAAGATACGTGCTTTTTCCCGGGCTTTCGATTGGATATCCCGGAAATTCTGGGTGCCGCAGATCTCTTTGTTCTCTCTTCTGTTTCGGAGGGTATGCCCTTTATGGTGCTTGAAGCTCTAGCGTTGGAAAGGCCTGTTGTGGCTACAGATGTTTACGGCGTTTCAGAAATCATCCGCCACAACCAGGAAGGGCTTCTGGTGCCGGCGCGGTCACCAGACGCTATGGCAGACAGTATCGTCACACTTCTAAAGAATAGCACGCAGGCCAGGCATCTAGGGAAAGCCGGACGGAAGCACGTGCAAACTTATCACTCTATACACAAAATAATTCAAATGTGGCAGGATTTGTACCAACAAGAAAAACAGACGGATGGGTAATGAAGCCGCAAGACAGAACGGAATCCATTAGGACAATGTCCAACGGCTACTTCTGATCCAAGCGATGTGCGGCATTGCGGGATTTGCGGGCTTTGATAATCATCGACTCCTGGAGGCGATGATGGACATGCTTGTCCATCGGGGCCCGGATGATGAAGGGTTTTGTTCCGATGAGCAGGTTAGTTTAGGGATGCGGCGATTAAGTATTATAGATCTTCAGGGAGGCCATCAGCCGATTCATAATGAGGACAAGACGGTCTGGGTTGTCTTCAATGGTGAGATCTACAATTTTATAGAGCTGAGGGAAGAGCTTGCCAAGAAAGGGCATGCCTTCTATACCAAAACGGATACCGAAGTTATTGTTCACCTTTATCAGGAGTTTGGTAAAGATTGGTTCCATCATCTTCGGGGGATGTTTGCCTTCGCCCTTTGGGACAAGGCGCGGTGTTACGCAAGTCGTGTCGCCTCCGTTGCCGGAATGGCGGCCTGGGTCTGGTTAAATGCCTGGCGCTCAGCCAGGCACATCGCCTTGAGTGCCGCCCGCTGGGTGAGGACCTCCTCGTGAAGCCCCGCGTGCCGTTGGCTTGGCGTCACGTACCCGATGCCGCGATGGTGGTGTTCTTCGTTGTACCATCGGAAGAATCTCTCGCACCACGCCCGGGCATGCTCGACACGCTCGAACCGCCCCGGGTAGTCCGGCCGCCCCTTCATCGTCGAGAAGAGCGCCTCGATCTCAGGGTTGTCGTCCGGGGTGCGGAGCCGGGTGTACAGGGGCTCGATTCCGGCCCGCGCAAAGAAGCGGCGGGTCAACCGGGAGCGCATCTGGGTGCCGCGGTCGGACAGCGATCGAGGGTACAGGGACTTGGAGCACTCCAGGATGTGCTCGTTCTGGAGCCCCCGGTCCCACAGGGTCCGTACCTCCGCCGAGTCCAGGCTCTCGGCCAGGTGCCAGGCCACGACCTTCCGGCTCACCCAGTCCAAGAGCACATAGAGGTAGAAGCACTGCCAGGGGACCGGAGTCCGGAGGTGGGTGATGTCCCAGCACCAGAGCTCGTTCGGCTGGTGCGCAAACCGGGTGTCGGGGCGAGGACCTACCGGGCGCCGGACCCGCCGGATCCGGGCGTGCGAGGCATCGAGCCGCTTCAGGTACCGCCAGAAGGCCACGGGAGATATGGAGCGGCCGTAGTGCTCGAGCACCCAGAAGGACAGTCCCCGGCAGGCGAGATCAGCCAAGTCCCGATGGGCAACAACCACAGCCAGAAGGGTACGCTCTTCGGGGAGCAGCGCGTTCCAGGGCCGAGGGTTCCCCCGATGCCGCGAGGACCTCGGCGCCTGCTGCCAGCGCTCCAGGGTCCGGATGCTGAGCCCCAGGGCCTGGGCGGCCTTGGCCTGGCTCAGACCGGTTTGCTTCGCCTCGGCCACGACCCTCACGATCGCCTCCCGCGCTTCCGGGGCGCAAGGCGCCCGGCCCCGCCGCTCGTGGAGCCCGAGCGCTCGCTTTTTTTGAGGAGTGTGTACTCCACCGACAGTTCGGCCAGCGCCCGCTCCTTCTCCCGCAGCTCGCGGCAAACCCGCTCGTACTCCTCCGGCGTGATGGGGGGCGCGCGTGCGGTGCCCGGCGCGAACCTTGAGCCCGGCAATGGCCGCACTCTCCACTGCCTCTTCAATGGCCCGGAGATCCTCCAGGGTCAGGCCATGCCGCCGGAGGATCTCCCCCACGGGGGCATCGGGCTCCCGCGTCTCCAAAAAGATGCGGAACTTTCGCTTTGCCGTCAATCGGCGCCACTGCTTCCCTTCGGCCATACTTCACCTCCCTGAAGTAGGCCGCTATCTTACCGCAAAAAGGCGACATGCTCTTGTGTAACACAACGGGTCCAACAGCTCATGAAATTGCTGAGACAGCGGACCCACTTTAGTGGCTAGAGTGGGACTTTACCCTTGTTTTATTGCTGTGTCGCGCCTAGACGAACTCATTTTGTCTTTCTCATCCAAAAACTTCCCGGCCATCTTTCGTCTCTTTTGTATGAACTGAAAGCTGCTTCCAACTTATCAGAATGTTTTAAGTGCATATAGCTCCCAGCCCAAAGTACCTCAAAACTGTTATTGAAGATCAGAAATGCCTGAAGTAAATATTGCTCCGTCCAGAATCTATAATCTTTTAAAACCCACTCCTTTGGATATTCTGCCGGCAAGAATATGTCGTGAACATGAACGATCACTCCTTTGTTAAGTCTCGGCAATATTTCAAGGAATTCATATTGAACGTCGCTTCCAATTTTTAAGACGTGACTTGAGTCCATAAAGAGAACATCATTCTCCCTTAATTTACTAAATTCTGATAAAGAAATATCTTGGACTTTTGTAGGTATCAATTTAGAAAGGCCTGGGAAACCGCCCCTTAGGACATCGTTTGGATATGGCTCAACTGCGATCAGCTCACATTTATGACTGTAATCTGCTTGATTTTTTTGAACGGCTTGAGCGGCCAAATAAGTTGAATGGCCTGAGCCAATCTCAATAATCATTCTTGGTTTGAAATAGCGGATCATGCAATATACTATTTCACCGTCAACAGACTCAAACACACGATTGTCTACATAGTACTGATAAGGAACTGACGTCTTACTTCTCGGGAAGCTTTCATATTCTCTTTTGAATTTGGAAGAAAACAGAGAAAGGAGGTTAATTTGAGCTTGTTCATTAATATCAATGCCAACAAGGTCAGATTGTTTGTGCCATAAATCATCTTTCAGAGTTCTTGTGTCTGGGACAGGCTGATAGTAATGATTGGGTATAACATGAAAACCCATGTTTTCCCAAAGTGGAAACGATTTGCGTAGGAATCGCTTCAGGATTTCATTATAAGCTCTAGCGATTTTCGTTGTTATCATATCATTTTAGGTCTAGTCCTGGGCTGGTCCGCCATTGATTGTGCCGATGGTGGGTTAACAACTATGCCTATCCCGGTTCCATTCCTGCCACTCCATAGGGGGCTTAAGTATCAACCACTGTGGCAGGGGTGTCAAGCGCTAGGGCCTTATCTCCACAACCCCCGTCCTGCCTCCCTCGCCTCCCGCTGGAGCCTCAGGAACAGCTCCTGGTGCTTCACATTCGGCGGCACGGTCATCACCTGGGCGTATCCGTGCTCCAAGAGCCAGGCGTTCACGAAGGTGCCGTCCTCCAGGTAGACATAGGCCAGGGTGCGGCCATACTTCACCTCCCTGAAGTAGGCCGCTATCTTACCGCAAAAAGGCGACATGCTGTTGTGTAACACAACGAAGGGAAGGGCCCGGCTTCTCCTTGCCAGGGATCGGCTGGGCAAGAAACCCCTCTTCATATGCCTTCGATGGACGGAGTTTCCACTTCGCCTCTGAGATAAAAGCAATCCTCACGGATGGGATCTCGAAGGAGTTCTACCTCCTCGCCGTGCATTTCTACCTGACGTACCGCTATATCCCGCACCCCTATACGGTCTTTCAATCTATTCGAAAACTCCCTCCCGCTCACCTCCTGCTGCTCGAAGGGGGGAAGATGAGAATTGACCCCTGGCAGCTTACACGCTCTCCCCTAACGCAACGGAATGAGGAAGCCCTGTGCGAGGAGGTCGTTGAGCGTTTGAGACAAGCCGTCCGTTCAAGGATGATCAGCGATGTTTCCCTCGGTGTCTTTCTGAGTGTGGAGATCGATTCGAGCGCGGTTGTAGCCCTGATGACCGAGGCCTCGATCACCCCCGTTAGGACCTTCTCCATCGGGTTCGAGGGTGACGGAGACGACCTCGATCGGGCCCGGATGGTTGCTCAGGCGTTTGGAACCGAGCATCACGAGCTGGTGGTCAAGCCCGATTCCGCCAGCCTCCTACCCTGGTTGGTCCGACATCTGGATGAACCCTTTGCCGATCCTTCCATCATCCCCACATTCTACCTAGCTCAGTTCGCCCGGGAGCATGTCACGGTAGCCCTGAACGGGGACGGTGGGGACGAAACCTTCGCTGGGTACAGCAAGTATTGGCAAGATCGAGCCGCGGCCTGGTTGGGGGCGCTTCCCAACGCCATCTATGATATGCTTTTTCAGGGGGCGATTGCGCTCCTCAAAGGGCTTGCCCACCGCCGCCCCAGCGTTTTTAGCGATATTCTCAGCGCCCCAGCGTTGAAGGTGTCCTTGGAGTGCGCGTGAAGAGTCTCCATTTGGACAGTGCAAGAGGTGTTACCGCTGGGTCTATCCGGCAGTCGAGTGGTTCAGGCCCAAACATGGGGGGGTGC
>JAPUHZ010000333.1 GCA_027297485.1 Deltaproteobacteria bacterium | reverse complement strand
TTGAATACTTTCGATCTCCCGATGTTACTGGATAACATGACTAGATCAAGGGGATTGGGAGAATATAATTGGGTAAATATTATCCCAGTATTAGCAGGTGGATGCCTTAGTGTCCGCCAACAGCATATGACCAATATTTTCACTGCTATTTCTGATCTTCCACCGGAACAGCGGGCTATCCGGGACAAATGCTTCCATCCGACAGGGAGGTTCGTCGAATTCAGGAAGGAAGAGATCGAGCAGTCGATTCCTGATCGCTTCGAGAAGATCGTGCGTCTGTTTCCTGAGCAAATCGCGGTCAAGACTGATAGTCATGTAGTCACTTATGCTGAGTTAAACTCGATGGCGAATCGCGTGGCCCACGCGATTGTGGCGCAAAACGGAAGCGAAGTGGAACCCGTTGCTCTCTTGTTTGAAAAGGGAATTGCGCAGATCACCGCGATGCTCGGAGTGTTAAAGGCCGGCAAGTTTTTTGTGCTTTTGGATCCGTCATTCCCGAAAGCACGGATCGCAACCATTTTGAAAGGTTCTCAGGCGAGGTTGATGATCACCGGCCTGCAGAATATTTCGTTAGCCAGGGAAGTAGCAGACAGCCGTTGTCAGCTAATGGAATTTGAGTCGATTGATCGCAGTATTTCCACCGAGAGCCTTCGGCTGCGTGTGTCACCGAAAGCGCTTGCGTTTATTCTTTATACCTCAGGTTCCACCGGACAACCCAAAGGCGTCGTTCAGACTCATCGGAATTGGCTGCATAACGTCATGCTGTTCACACATGCGTATGAAGTTTGTGGGCACGATAGAATTGCCCTTCTGCCCTCTGGCACCGCCGTTGCCATTACGCATACCCTTATTGCCTTGCTAAACGGTACTGTGCTTCTCCCGTTTGATGTTCAAAAGGAAGGGGTGACTCGTCTGGTCAGTTGGCTCTTGGAGGAGAAAATTTCAATTTGCTTCATCAGCTCACCACTCTTCCGTAACCTTTGTGGAACCCTAACAGGCATGGAGAGGTTCCTTGATCTTCGTCTCATCCGATTGGGGAGTGAGGCGGTTTACAAAAACGATATTGATCTCTACAAAAAATTTTTTTCGCCCAATTGTGTATTAACCACCGGGCTAGCTTGCAGTGAAACCGGACTACTAAGAACGTACCGGATGGATAACAAGACTGACATCACTGGCAGCGAGGTGCCTGTGGGTTACCCTGTCGAGGATAAGGAAATTCTCTTGCTGGATGATACGGGGAAAGAGATCGGTTTCAATGAGGTTGGCGAAATAGTCGTGAGGAGTCGCTATCTTTCCCCGGGCTACTGGCACAGGTCGGACCTAACCAAGGCTAAATTCAAACCCGATCCGAGAGGCGGCGATCAGCATCTCTATCTCACGGGCGATTTAGGCTTTATGTTTTCTGATGGCTGTCTTGTGTACAAAGGGCGAAAGGACTTTAGAGTGAAGGTCCGAGGCTACGGAGTCGAGCTTGCAGAAGTTGAGAAGGCGTTGCTGGGGCATGCGACTATCAAAGAGGTGGTCGCGGTGGCACGACAGGATGAATTGGGTGAGGTTTGTCTAGTCGCATACTTTAGTTCTTTTAGTCAACCTAGCCCCGGTCTTAGCGAGTTGCGTAGCTTTCTTAGTAGAAAGCTACCCGACTACATGATTCCTTCGGTTTTTGTAAAGATGGATAGTTTGCCACTAACGCCAAACGGCAAGGTAGATCGAAAAGCCCTTCCTATCCCCGACGGCTTGAGGCCGGACCTGGAGACACCATTTGTTGCACCCAGGACTCCAATCGAGAAGGACTTGGCAAAGATATGGGCTAAAGTTTTATCCCTTGATCACGTGGGCATCCATGACAATTTCTTCCATCTCGGCGGCCATTCGCTGGCGGCCACTCGGGTTATTTCCCGGGTGATCGACAGGTTCAAAGTAGAGCTACCTATCAAGTCGCTATTCGAGTCCGGCACGGTGGCAGCCATGTCGCTGGTCATCGTCCAGAACCAGGCGAGGAGAGCAGGGGAGAAAGAATTGGCCCGCATGTTGACTGAGATAGAGTCTCTTTCTGATAGAGAAGCACAGCGCCTCCTTGCAGAAGAGAGCAAGTAGTAGAGAAACAAAGCCCACAACAGGCCGTCGTTTCTGTTTCAGGAAGGCATCTAACTGCACATAACGCAATTCAATAGCTCATTAATTGCGTTCTAGCGGTCTAACACCGAGTAAACCCAAGCCCAGAGCGGGTCTGAGCCTAAATAGAATTGACAATTTCGCCTAGTCGCCATAAAGGTGCGTAGAACGCAATTGAAGCGTCCGTCAATAGAATCCAGTAGGGGGGTAGGCCACACGGAAGTGAGCACCACAATGGTTTATACGCATGTCTTGAATCGAGGCGGGAGAGGGGTTCGTAGTCCTGTAGACACACTAGCAGGATCTTAACTTCCGACAGCCATAAAGGCCCCATCCACCTGGCCGGAGCCTATCAAGTAGGGAGCGAACATCGAGCCTTCCCGAGGGCAGGGGACCACCACCTCCACGCGCGAACCCCGTGGCAAGCGGCTGTCGTAACCGTCCAGCCCCAGGGCTACAGCGCCGAGTATCTCAATCCAGTTTTTCCCCGAAGATGCGAGACGGAGAATGTACATAACCTAGGCGTGCTCGGCTACCGTGGTCGTTCACGAACAAGAGCCACCCTTCGACTTTGCTCAGGGTGGTGAGCTTGCCCTTCAAGGGCCTCAGGGCCCTGAGTTATATCGATGGGTTGAACCACGAACACGAACAACGAGTTAGACTCGGCCGTAATGTTTTTTCTCATCCTCGTCGGTCCACGTGTAGTTTTCCCCCTTGGCGCCGCCGAAGACCCGACCGTATTTAATATGGGCCTGCTGGAATGCCTCCCTGGTGGGATAGTAGGCGTTGAGCTCCAAGTGGTACCCGTCGGGATCATCGAAGTAAATCGACAGTCCATTGCTCCCGCCTCCATGAGCCTTGGGACCGTCAGCTGTCTCATCAAATCTGGGCAAGGTATCACTCAAATATCTCACCCAATCTTCGAACTGTTCCGGCTCCACCGTAAAAGCGAAATGGCGCCATGAAGACCAGGTCGTAGGGTCGTTCGGTGCGATACCACGCGGTTCGAGCTTTCCTCGATCCCGTGACTCGAAGAGGGCAACGACCATACTGCCTATCTTGACCATGACGTGCCGGGTCCGCCCTTTCTTTAGCTCCTCTTCGGAAAAGCCTAATCTCTTAAGCTCCTTTCCTCTAAAGACCTCGGTATAGAACTTGGAGGATTTTTCTACATTAGATACTTCCAAACCAAAATGGGCCAGGCCTTTGACTTCCATAGATCCTCTCCTTTGACCAATCTCCAAAAATCTAACCAAAGATATTTGAAATTTTAGGATGCATAAGATATCGGAAAAACTGTATCTCGCGCAAAGCCGCAAAGAGCGCCAAGATTCGGAGAAATAAGTAAGAATATTTCTTTGCGTGCTTAGCGTCTTGGCGCGACGACATTTTTTGTTTCTACGGTTGCGGGCATAGAGTGTTAGATGCGCTGTCCCCTTAACCATCTCATCACGGACAAGTTACTTACCTCGTCGAAATGACCGTCGCGAGAGACCACCATCAGTCCATGCTGCATGGCAATGGCGGCAATCCAAATATCGTTCTCGGGGATTGGTCGACCCCGGATCCGCAGGTCGTTCTTAATTCGCCCGTACTCCCGTCCCGTCACAGCGTCACAGGCAAGGACAATCGTATCGCCTGCGAATTCTTCGATCCGGGCCATGTTCGCGCAGGAGCTTCGCTCGACTTGTGAGCCCCATAAAAGAGTTCACCCAGCACGATCGAGGGCACGAAAACCTCGGTAGCCTGGGCTAAATGATCCACTACGCCCGATTCCTTGGCGAAAATCGCAATGACGATATTCGTATCGAGCAGGAATCTACCACTCATCGGGATTGACTTGCTCACACCCCTCTTCGATCGCCTCCGCTATAATCGCAAGATCCGCCG
>JAPUHZ010000332.1 GCA_027297485.1 Deltaproteobacteria bacterium | reverse complement strand
CCAATTGAGCTACGGGCGCCTAAAAAACTGGCGGAGAGAGAGGGATTCGAACCCTCGGTACCCTTTTGGGGTACACGCGCTTAGCAGGCGCGCGCCTTCGACCGCTCGGCCATCTCTCCGTCTGATAGCTCTTAGCCATCTTTGCTCAGCAAAGAACTTTCGAGCATTATCTTTTTTCTGGCTGACCGCTAACTGCTGAGTGCAATTTTTGGCGGAGGGGGCGAGATTCGAACTCGCGGTCCACGCAGTGGACGCCGGTTTTCAAGACCGGTGCCTTAAACCGCTCGGCCACCCCTCCATTTTCACAGCGATCAGCTTATAGCCGTTGGCTCTCAGTTTATAAGCTAACTTTAATCCTGTCCGGAATTCAAGCTGACCGCTGGGGACTAATAGCTGAGAGCTATTAGCCGATGCGCTCGATGCCCCCCATATAAGAACGGAGCACTTGCGGCACAACCACGCTCCCGTCTTTCTGCTGGTAGTTTTCCAATATCGCCACCACAGTCCGTCCAACCGCCAGTCCCGAGCCGTTGAGCGTATGCACAAAGACCGCCCTCCCTTTTTTATCCGGACGATAGCGAATTTG
Organism: Deltaproteobacteria bacterium; assembly: GCA_027297485.1. Next base: position 6,182 of record JAPUHZ010000332.1, on the reverse strand, counting down.
AGCCCGACGCGCCTGAAAGTCCTCACAGTTGGAGCAAGAGCTGATCTCCCGATAAGTCCCCTGCCCCGGAAGCCAGACCTCCAGATCGTAGGTCTTAGCCGGAGCAAAACCCAAATCCCCCGTGCAAAGCTCCACGACGCGATAAGGGATCTTGAGCCGCTGAAGAACTTCCGCTGCATCTTGAACCATCTTTTCCAGCTCCTCATAGGAGCTTTGTGGTTCGGTCAATTTTACCATCTCCACCTTGTTAAATTGGTGCTGGCGAATGAGTCCTCGTACGTCCTGACCATAAGAGCCTGCCTCTCGACGAAAACATGGAGTATAGGCCACATAACAAATCGGGAGATCGTCCCTACTTAAAATTTCCTCCCGATGGAGGTTCGTTAAAGGAACCTCGGCGGTTGGAATGAGAAAGAGGTCGGGACTGTCGATGTGAAAAAGATCTTCCTCCAACTTCGGCAATTGCCCTGTTCCTGTCATGGTATCTCGGTTAACCAAAAACGGGGGGATTACCTCCTGATAGCCACGCTCATTCGTATGCAAATCCAGCATAAAATTAATTAGCGCCCGCTCCAGCAACGCCCCCTGTCCCAGGTAAACCGAAAAACGCGCCCCGGCGATTTTCGCTGCCCTGCCGAAGTCCAGGATACCCAACTCCTCCCCAATATCCCAGTGGCTCTTTGGCGAAAAGTCAAAATGGGGGAGCACGCCCCAACGTTTCACCTCCTTGTTGTCTGCAGGGCCCGCCCCTAAAGGCACGCTGGCGTGAGGCATATTCGGGATCCAAAGCAGAAAATCTTGAAACCGTTTTTCGACCTCCGCCAGAGGCCTTTCTCCACTCCGGACAGCTTCTGAAACCTCCTCTACCTCTCGCATCAGAGAAGTCGCATCTTGACCCGATTTCTTGAGCTTGCCGATCTCACCGGAGAGCCGGTTTTTCCTTTCCTTCAACCTTTCGCACTTTGCCAGCGCTTCCCGCCGCTCCCGGTCGATCGCGGCAAACTGTTCCCACTCAATCCTCGTTCCCCTGCTCCCGATCCGCTCCTTGACGTAATCTAACTGATCGCGGAGAAGCTTAATGTCAAGCATGAAAAGATCCCCAATATTAGCTATCAACAGTTAGCGGGGAAACCGTCAGGTCAGACTCAAATTATATCGACCGCAGGGTATAGGGTGGCTATTCCCACCGCCCGGGCCAGAACGCAACCTTCACGTCCCTGTGCCCGCGCTCTCCAGGACTCGCCCCTCGGTCGCCTGATGACACCTTACTAATGAACTCCTTAGTAAGTGATATCAAAGGCATTTTCGATATGTCTCACCATGGGCTCTCGACCCGCAAATGAAATACCGATGACATCAAATCTTGCATCACGGTGATGTAGGCGGTGCCGACTGAGGAAAAAAAGCGCTGCCTTAATCATTCTCTGTTGCTTGTGTCGATGCACCGATTCCAGCGGCACCCCAAAGCGATCGTCGGAGCGCGTTTTCACCTCTACAAAAACTATCACACGACGATCCAAGACGATAAGATCCAGTTCCCCCAAAGGACACCGAAAATTCCTCTCGACGAGCTTATAGCCTTTTTTTCTGAGATATTTCTCCGCAATGAGTTCACCCTCTCTCCCTAAAACCTGCTTTTGATTCTGCACGCTTACTCCTCGGGGAAAAGAGGAACAGGACCGACATCGCATGCTGGAGCCAATAGCTCTCGGACCGGCCTGAAGCTCCTGCGATGAATCGGTGACGGACCATAGCGCCTGAGCGCAGCCAGATGCAAGGGACTACCATAGCCCTTATGCTGCGCAAATCCGTATTTGGGATAGAGCTTATCATACTCTATCATCATCTGATCCCGCGCAACCTTGGCCACAATGGATGCCGCGGCAATCGAAAGGCATAGACGATCACCTTTCTTGATGGCCCTTTGGTGAGGAAAGATGTGAGCCGCAAGGCATGGGGTAGAAGGAATTTTTCTCCCGCCTCCCGCTTTGAAGAAGGTCAGAGGAATTTCATAGGGTCCGTCAATCAAGAGGTAATCCGGCGCCGGCTGAAGCTGCCTGAAGGCATGGGCCATAGCCAGAAGGCTGGCTTTTAAGATATTCATACGGTCTATCTCCTTGGAAGCGACCATCCCCAACCCCCAAGCCAGGGCTTTTTCCTTAATCCAAGGCGCCAACGCCTCGCGCTCCTTGAATGTCAGGAGCTTGGAGTCTTTGATCTCCAGTTCCGGGTCTGGAGTTTTGACTCTCGAGTCAACTCGCAACCCGGAACTAGAAACCAGAAATTCTCTGGGAAGAATCACGGCAGCAGCCACAACCGGCCCAGCCAAAGGCCCCCTACCCACTTCATCCAACCCTGCAATACACTTAAAACCGGCGGAGTAACCTTCTTCCTCTATTTCACCGGGCTGCACAGTCCCCCCCATCTCTCCCGACAGCCACATCTGACTCTCCTTCATAAAAGACCTTTGTAGCAAAAAAGGCCCGAACTGCAAATAGCATAGAACGAAAAGCCCCCAACGGTCAGAAAGACAACAGGCATGAGGCGAAAGGTTCGCAGACCGTTGCCTATTGCCTCCCGCCTTCAGCCTAAGTGGATTGCCAATCCCTAGCTGGTTATGTTAAAAACTTCTTATGAAAATTACGCCGGAAGAGGTCAAACGAGTGGCGGCACTGGCCCGCTTGCAATTCTCTCCAGAAGAGGCAGAGCACCTAACCAGGCAGCTCGACAAGACCCTCCAATACATGGAGAAGCTAGACCAGCTCGACACCGCAAACGTAGAGCCACTCGCCCATGTAATGGATATCGTCAATGCCTTTCGGGAAGATAAAATTACCCAGCAGCGCAATACCGAGGCCCTCCTGACCAACGCCCCGGCAAGGGAAAGAAACTTTTTCAAAGTTCCCAAGATCATTGAATGAACCCCCACTCCCTAACCCTTCACGAACTGCACGGGAAACTCAAAAGGCACGAGATCTCCTCCGAAGAACTTATAGAGTCGGTCTTCCGCAGGATCTCCGCCACTGAAGACAAGGTGCACGCCTATATCACCCTTTGCCATGAAATCGCTTTGGAAGAGGCGAAGAGAGCCGACGAACGCCTAAGGACAGGAGGAGAAGGGTCTCCGCTGCTGGGCATTCCAATTGCCTTAAAGGATATCTTCCTCACCCAAGGGGTGCTGACGACCTGTGCCTCCAAGATTCTGGGCAACTTCATCCCACCCTATGACAGCACCACGGTCAAAAAACTGAAGGAGGCCGGGGCGGTCATAACAGGAAAAACCAACATGGATGAGTTCGCAATGGGATCCTCGACGGAGCATTCGGCCTTCTCAATAACCCGTAATCCCTGGAAATTGGATCGGGTCCCCGGGGGATCTTCCGGAGGCTCGGCCACAGCGGTGGCTGCAGATCAATGCATTGCTTCCTTGGGCACGGATACCGGAGGTTCCATCCGTCAACCCGCAGCCTGCTGCGGTATCGTAGGGCTCAAGCCCACCTATGGTCGCGTCAGCCGCTTCGGTATTATCGCCTTTGCTTCGTCTCTAGACCAGGTTGGTCCGATCACCAAAGATGTAACCGACTGCGCTCTGGTGCTGGAGGCGGTTGCCGGCCACGATTCCTCAGACTCGACCTCGGTCAAAATCCCTGTTTCCCCTTATGCCAGTTATCTGAACGGCGAGGTCAAAGGGTTGAGAGTAGGAATTCCCAAAGAGTATTTTATCCCCGGAATACAACCCGAAGTAGAACAGGCCGTAAGGGAAGGAATCCGAGTGCTGGAAAAAAGCGGGGTTGAAATAGAAGATATTTCCCTTCCGCACACGGAGTATGCGGTTGCGGCCTACTATATTATTGCCCCGGCCGAGGCCAGCTCCAACCTGGCCCGTTATGACGGCATGAAGTACGGGTATCGTGCACCGGCCAAAGACCTCACTGAGACCTACATGAAGAGCAGAGAACAAGGGTTTGGAGCAGAAGTGAAAAGACGGATCATGCTGGGAACCTATGCGCTCTCTGCCGGCTACTATGACGCTTACTACCTGAAGGCCCAGAAGGTTAGGGCCTTAATCAAAGAGGACTTCGAAGAGGCCTTCAAAAAATGTGATGCCATCATCACCCCTACGACGCCGACCACAGCCTTTAAGATTGGAGAGAAAACCAAAGATCCCCTGCAGATGTATCTTTCGGACATCTTCACAGTCTCGATTAACCTGGCAGGGCTCCCCGGGCTTTCCCTGCCCTGTGGTTTTGACTCCGAAGGTTTGCCCATTGGGATGCAGATCATAGGGAAACATTTTGACGAGGCCACGATCTTGCGGATAGCCTTTGCCTACGAGCAGGCCACAGAGTGGCACAAGAGGAAACCCAACTTATAACCCGCTATGAAATACGAAACCGTCATCGGCTTAGAGGTCCATGCCCAGCTCTTAACTGAATCCAAGATCTTCTGCGGCTGCCCGACCCGCTTCGGGGATAAACCCAACGAAAACACTTGCCCGGTCTGCATGGGATTTCCCGGCGTTCTACCCGTGCTGAATAAAAAAGTCGTGGAGTTCACTATCCGCACAGGACTAGCCACTCACTGTGAAATCGCCCACTATAGTCGCTGGGCACGGAAGAACTACTTCTATCCTGACCTTCCCAAGGGCTACCAGATCAGCCAGTACGAACTTCCCCTCTGCCGCAATGGATACATCGATATCGAAGTAAACGGGACGAAGAAGAGAATCCGACTCACCCGCATTCATATGGAAGAAGATGCTGGTAAAAACATCCATGATGTCCGGGGAGACTACAGTCTTGTGGATTTGAATCGAACCGGGGTTCCGCTCGTAGAGATCGTCAGCGAACCTGACATCCGCAATACCGAGGAGGCCGGACGCTACCTGAAAAGCCTGAGAGCCATTCTACGATATCTGGAAGTCTGTGATGGCAACATGGAGGAGGGGAGCTTCCGCTGCGACGCGAACATCTCAATTCGGCCCGAAGGGAGTACACCTTTGGGAGTTAAAACTGAGCTTAAGAATATGAACTCCTTTAAGGCAGTGGAAAAGGCCTTGGAATATGAGATCCGACGGCAAATCGAGGCTCTATCGGCGGGAGATAAGCTCACCCAGGAGACCCGCCTGTGGGATGCGGATCAAGAAGTCACTCGCTCCATGCGATCCAAGGAGGATGCCCATAACTACCGCTATTTCCCCGATCCGGATTTGCTCCCCCTGGTCATTGATAAGAAATGGATCGATGAGATTAAATCGAACCTGCCAGAACTTCCGGAGGAACGCAGAGGACGTTTTGTCTCTGCGTATGGTCTCCCACTCTATGATGCGGAACTCCTCACCAGCCGGAGAGATGTCGCGGACTATTTTGAAGCAGCGGTAAAAGTCCACTCCAACCCCAAGGCTATCAGCAACTGGGTTATGGGGGACCTCTTCCGTGTCATTAAGCAGAGAAAATTGGATGAACAGCTCTGCATCGCCACATGGCCTATCACCCCTGAGCATTTAGCCCGGATGGTGTGGATGATCGATGAGGAAAAAATCAGCAGTAGGATGGCTAAGGCTCTTTTCGAGGATATGTTAAAAACGGGAGATTCACCGGAAAAGATCGTTCGAGAAAAAGGCCTGGAACAGGTCACTGACCTTGCCAGCATTGAAAAGACCGTAGACCAGGTATTGGCTGCCCACTCTCAGCAAGTTTCAGACTACCGAGCCGGCAAAGAACAGGTTTTTGGCTTTTTGGTCGGTCAAGTTATGAAAGTCACTCAGGGAAGGGCAAACCCAAAAAAAGTTAACGAAATCTTACAAAAAAAACTGGCGGGGAAAGGCTGAATAAAGGGTCCTGCCTATCGATTCCCGTTGTAAGTTTGGGAGCACAGCACTGAAAGAACTTCACAAAGCTCTTTAAGTTCAGCGTCCCTGCCAATTGAAAACACTGAGGATGTTTGAGAAATCATCGGTCCATAGCTCTGCTACAGACCGGCCCGCCAACGGTTTCCATCTCGGATCCTGAGCCATTTTGCCGAGATCAGCACTCCGGCGGGCCATGACCGCCCACGTAGATGCCGCCTTGCCCCTCTTTTTCTCAGCCTCACTAATTTTTCGATCACCCTGCACGAGGGAGACCAGGCCCATATCCTTTGCCAAGTCACCGAGCTCGGGTTTAAGGTTGAGATGGCGGTTG
>JAPUHZ010000331.1 GCA_027297485.1 Deltaproteobacteria bacterium | reverse complement strand
GCGTGGATACATTAATATCTTGATGTTCCTGCCGATCGATAAGGTCATGAACAAGCTCTTTCCTGACCAGTGGTTTCGATTTAAGGAAAAAGTGGCCAGTCACTGAGGATATCTGGGCTTGTTCCAGGAACTGCCCTCTCTCTGGTGCGGCGGTTTTCTGGGACAGCAGAAACTCCCGGGCCTTTCCATACCATAATGCGGATTGAGGTAGGGGCGACGGCAAAGGAGCGGAGGACTCTCTAGGGAGCTACGCTCCTTTCTTGTTTGAAGATGGTGGGCTAGTAATTTAGCAATTTGGAAGGACCCCGACCATGACTGTGTTTCCGAGATCACCTTCATGAAATTTGGGGCTGAATACCATACAGCTTCATCTAGGGAGTATTTTTTAGTCTGATTAATTTCGGATCGGGGTTAAAAACTGATTCTCGACAAGAGAGGCTATCTGTATCTCTGCGAACTTGGAATCTTGGTGAGCGACTTCGTCGAGGATTGCACTGAGTGAATTCATCGAAGGCATCAGCGTCGGCTCGAATTGGCCGGCAAAAAATCTATAGATCTTTTCCAGAACCTGCGGTTTTTCAGCGAGCCCAGGAAGGCAACGTCGTATCACCCTACGGGTCATTTCCGGATCGCTCTTGAAGTGTCGGATGCTCTCAATGTAGATATTAATAATTTTTCTAACGAGGTCCCGGTTAGATAGTAAAAAACGTCTGGTTGTAGCAAGGGGAACCCAGTGGCAATTGAGGCTCAAGCTATTGGCCAAAAGATTGAAGCCTTCCTCTTCTGCCAAAAATGCCTTCTCTGGAGGCAAAAGAGCGGCATCAATCTTGCCCTGTTGGAGGGCCTCCAGGCTCTTCTCGTTGACTCCAAGTTCGATGAGTGTGAGGTCTTTCTTTGGATCCAATCCCCACTGTCTCAGCAGGGCCAGCATCACCACACCGGCCATGCGACGTGGTTGGTTAATGCCGATGATTTTTCCTTTGAGGTCGGCTATTTTGTGAATGGTTCTTTTTGCGGTGAGGTAAAAACCTGGGCGGTTCAGAACCCCGCCCACAATCACAAAATCATTTCCCTCAAGGAGTGAGAACAGTAGGGAGGGAGCATTCGGGGTGCCGATAGGGGTCTGTCCCGAGCCAATGTCGACAACGACTTTGTCTTCGTTTTGCTGGTTTACGATATCGACGGATATCCCCTCTTTTTCAAAAAGACCTGCTTCTTTTCCGACAAAAGGGAGAAAACGGCCAACGCTTGAGACCCCGATGCCTATTTTTATTTGAATCACGCGGCTCCTCTTTATTCTGTTAAGCTGTTTAGAATGGCGTCACTAGCACGCAACTAGGCTTATACCAACACTGTTGATGGTTGATTCAATCTTTCCTGCTCCTTTGACTAATGACCACATCCACGACCGCAGGTCCGGGTTCCTCTAGGGCCCTTTTTAGTGCCTGCTCGATCTCCTCCGGCCGCTCCACCCTCTGACCGAAGATGCCGAAGCATTGGGCGAGTCTGGCAAAATTTAGATTCGGACCTACCAGGTCAGCGCCGAGTTGCGCAGCCAGTCTGACCTTTTCCTCGGCCCCGCGAAACTGATTTTTCACCGCCATATAGGCGCGGTTGTTGAATACGATCACCAGGAGTGGAACGCGGTATTTAGCTAATGTCCAAAAACCCTGGATACCGAACATCGTACTTCCATCTCCTAGGCAGGCGACAACCCGGCGCTTGGGAGAGGCAAGCTGAGCGCCGATGGCAGCCCCCAACCCCCATCCCAGGTAACCGCCGGAGGAGTTGGAAAAATAGGATCGCGGAGGAGTGAACGTGAAGTTCGACATGAGAATGTCTTTTGTGGTCGGGCTCTCATTCACGATCAATACATCGTGTCCTAGAAGCTTGTCCATTTCACGGACCAAGCGGGCAGCATTGATCGGGGACGCATCCCACCCCTCGCGCACTCTGGCTTCCATTTCGGCCTTCGCCTCTTCTTTAGCCTTCCTGAGACAGTCACGACGCTCAGCTTGGCGGTCTTCGTTGGACTTGCTCAAATAATCGGGACAGATCTTAACTAGGGAGCTTAGGGCGCTTTTGGCGTCGGCCACGATGCCCAAGTCGACAGGGAAAACCTTGCCGATTTCCCAGGGGTCCTCCTCAATATGGACACACCGGGTCTCTGGTTTGATAGCCGGCTCAGAGAGGTAGCGGTATTCTCGAATCAGTCGGCAGCCGACGGCAAAAATCAGGTCCGGCTGTCCCCACACGGGGAGTTGAAAGGTAACCTGGCGCTCCGGGATCTGAAAGCTGAAAGGGTGGCTCGTCGGAAAGCTGAGAAAAGAGTAACGCGGCTCCATGACTACCGGTACAACCACCATTTCCGCCAGCCGAATCAGCTCTTCCGTGGCGCCGGATGTCGCCACACCGCTACCAGCCACAATCAGAGGCCGCTTTGCCTCAACCAGCAGGCGGGCCGCCTCCTCCAATGACTCCGGATCGCCGGCCATGCGGGGAACGATACGGGAACGCCCGGCCTCAGGGAGTATCCCCGTTACCGGCTCGGACAGGAGATTACTCGGCAAGGAGAGATAGACCGGGCCCTTCGGCGGCGTGGAGGCCACCTTGAAGGCTCGGTTTAATGCCTCAGGAATTCGGTCTGATCTGTGAACCTCCCAGCTCCACTTGGTGAATTGCCGCGTAAGCTCTACCAGATCCCGGCCCTCCGTGTGCGAATCACGCCCCGAAATCCGCGTGTCCACCTGGGTAGAGGTGATGACGACAGGGGATCTGTCCCGGTAGGCGTCGAAGAGAGCCCCGACGGAGTTCGCTGTCCCTGGAAGCGTGCTCACCTGGGCCAATGTCGGGCAACCTGAGGCACGAGCGTAACCGTCGGCCATGGAGACTACGCAAGTCTCATGAAGGGCCAGGATAAAACGGATTTTTTCCTGATTGGCGATCGTTCCGATAAACTCCTGGCCACTTGTCCCCGGCAGCCCAAAAATATACTCAACTCCATGGGCAGCGGCTACCTCTAGATAGGCTTGTGCAGCAGTCCTTTCTTGAATGCCGGTATTTAGCACCATGATTCTCCTTCTTTTGTTTTTTCAGATGGTACCCCAAGTTTAGTTGAAAATGGATTAGTAGCGACTGAGATTAAACATCATCACTTTCCCATCGTCAATTAGAATATTAATAGGATATATTGCGGCTTGCCGCGGGCACATTGCCGTGGGGTATCCAAAGAGGGCTTGACAAGGACCGGAGAGTATAGATAGCGTGGGTTGACAAATTTTTTGACAATCCTTGACATAACATAGAGGAAGAGAAACCTTTTCAAGGTCTGCTCAGAGTTCCAGCAATGGGGACCGGCCGAATAAGGCTCGGCGACTTCTCGACCGAGGATCTCGCCACTGCACTGCGAGCAGTGTTGTGATCCGCTCAGGGACTTTACGGTGAAGCCTGCACAGTTCGATTACTACGATCCGACGACCCTCCCCGAGGCATTGGGTCTATTGGCGCGCCTCGGCGACGGGGTGAAGGTCCTGGCGGGAGGGCAGAGCCTGGTTCCGATGATGAACTTCAGACTGGTCCGCCCATCGCACCTGGTGGACCTGAACCGGGTGGGTGAGCTGTGCTACCTGCGAGTGGAGGATGGCGAGCTACGAATCGGGGCGATGGCCCGTCAGCGGGTGTTGGAACGCTCGGCCGCGGTGG
>JAPUHZ010000330.1 GCA_027297485.1 Deltaproteobacteria bacterium | reverse complement strand
TGGCGGCGAGGAAGCCAAATGCCGCCAGCGCTATAAACCCGAACAGGCGCAGGGTGTGCGCATCGGGGTTGAGATCAATTTCGACTAGCTTGCTCATGCTTCCTTCTCTTCCCGTCCCGATCTAGTCCAGCGCGAACTCGGCGAGGTAGGCCTGGGTGTCGATCTCTCTGGCTCTGGGCTGCTCCTCTTTGATCAGCACGCAGTTCTCCATCACCAGCGCGTCCATGTTCGTGTTCATGAAGCAGCGATACGCTTCCCGCGGCGAGTTGACAATGGGTTCACCCCGCACATTGAAGCTCGTGTTGATGACCACGGAGGTACCGGTGATCTGCTTGAAGGCGCAAAGGATTTGGTGGAAGCGCGGGTGTCGCTCAATGTCGATGGTCTGAACGCGGGCCGAGCAATCCACATGGGTCACGGCTGGAATGTCGGAACGGACCTGCTTGAGCTTGTCGAGACCCATCGCGCTTGTCTCTTCTACGGCTCGGAGTCGTTCTCGGGCCACCGGGGCCACCAGTAGCATATAGGGGCTGTCCTCGCCCGGCCTCATTTCGAAATACTTGTGCACATCTTCGCGGAGCACGGCAGGCGCAAAGGGACGGAAGGACTCCCTGAACTTGATTTTCAAGTTCATGATCTCTTGCATCTTCACGGAGCGCGCATCGCCGAAAATCGAGCGGTTGCCCAGGGCGCGTGGGCCGAACTCAGCACGGCCCGCCATGTACCCCACGACCTTCTCAGAGGCGATCAGATCGGCGATAGTCCCCGTCAGGCCCCCTTCGTCCTCATGGTAGTTGTAGACGGCACCCACTGAGTCAAGGAACTCCCGAATCTCTTCGTTCGAGTGCTTCGGACCCAGCAAGGAACCTTGCTGGGAGTCCTGGCCGCCGTTGTCTCGGGGTTTTCCGAGCAGCTGATGCCACACGAAGAGTGCGGCGCCCAGGGCCCCACCGGCATCTCCAGCGGCGGGCTGGATCCAGATGTTCTCGAAAGGGCCATCGCGCAGGAGCTTGCCGTTGGCAACGCAGTTGAGCGCCACACCGCCTGCCAGAGTGAGCTGTCGTGCGCCCGTGAGCTGTTGGGCGTAGCGCGCGATGCGCAGTACGATCTCCTCGGTAACGGCTTGAATGGAGGCCGCGATGTTCATCTCGCGCTGGCTGATCTCGGTTTCTGCCCGGCGTGGTGGTCCATCGAACAGGGTAGCCATCTTGGGCGAGGTCATGACGTCGTCGTTGCAGTAACCGAAGTAGGACATGTCCATCCGGAAGGAGCCGTCCTCTTTCAGGTCCACTAGTTTCTCTAGTATGACCTCCTTGTAAACGGGCTCACCGTATGGAGCGAGACCCATGAGTTTGTACTCGCCGCTGTTGACCTTGAAGCCGGTGAAGTAGGTGAAGGCCGAGTAGAGAAGGCCCAGGCTGTGCGGAAAGCGCAACTCTTTGAGCATTTCAATCTTGTTGCCTCGCCCCATGCAGATAGTGCCGGTGGCCCATTCCCCGACTCCGTCCAAAGTGAGAATGGCCGCTTCCTCATAGGGAGACGGGAAGAAGGCGCTGGCCGCATGGGACTCGTGGTGCTCGAGGAAGACATAGCGGGCTTTGTAGTGGCCTCCGAGCCCTTGATCGAGCTCCCGCGGCATGTGCAGCTTCTGTTTGAGCCAGACAGGGAGGCCCATCAGAAAGAGCTTGAAGCCGCTGGGGGCGTAGGACACGTAGGTCTCGAGCAGACGATCGAACTTGAGCAGCGGCTTGTCGTAGAAGGCTACGAGGTTGATGTCCGATGCGTGCAGGCTGGCCTCCGCCAGGCAAAACTCGATGGCATGGATCGGAAAGTCGTGGTCGTGCTTCTTTCGCGTAAAGCGCTCCTCCTGGGCTGCGGCCACTATGCGACCGTCTTGAACGAGGCAGGCGGCGCTATCGTGGTAGAAGGCGGAAATACCCAGTATGTTCTTCATCGATTCTCCTTAACCCCAAGCAGAATGACCCTTCTTGGCCATATCATGTTGGATGATGCCGTTACTACCTCTCTCATGTCGTAAATCGAGCCAACCGCTACGGGTCTCGTGGGCCCAGGTGACCGATTAATTCCATCGGGTTGTGAAATGGCGCTCCTGATTTCTCACTCATCTGTTTAACTGATACTAAAAGTGTTGTATTAATACCATTTAGAAAGGGATTCGTCACTCGTCTCAACCTTATTTCCCAAGAGTGGTCGCATAGTTCTCAAGAATTGTCGCCGCAACAAAACTGCATAGGCTTTGAGCACCTCCCAACATCTGCTCGATTGACCTGCCTACACGAGTAACTCCACCCGATGGAGTCAGACACGAGAGAGAAGAGGCGTTACTCCTGGTAGTGGATAAAAAGGAAAAGGGATGAGAAGCGGGAAGAGTCGAGATACAGCGTTTCTGGTTTCGTCTTCTGGGGAAGGGTCAATCAGGATAGCAAGATCCCCAGTAACGGATAAACAACGCGGGAGGACAGTTCTTGAGTAGGGAGACTTGTGGACTGGCGCTGCTCCGTCATGGGGCGGAAAGATCGATTGTTATTCTTGAAAAATCCGGATGACGTCAAAGCTTTAACCGTCTAATATCGGGTCCTTTGCCTTTGCAAGAGGACTTTCTTTGGATCCCAACCCCCGTCTATCGTTGCTCCTGATCAGGCGTAGGCTCTATTCCACGCTTACGTTCCTGGATCATGCGGTCCAGATCCTCTCGATCGAAAAGAAGACGACGACCCATTTTTACACTAGGAATTTTTCTTCGCCAAGCCCAGGAATAAATGGTGCTCTTTTGCACACCAAGATACGTAGCAGCTTCTGCGACACTCAGTAACCGTTTCATATTGCCCCCCCCCTCGCCGATGTCGATTGGTTCTCTCTCCAGATTATGTAACTTATTGGAACTAAAGAGTAAAGACCTATTTCATCCTGTTTTGCCAGTATTGTGCTTACGAATGATTGATAGCCGGTGGTGTTCCGGGCTTATGCTAACTTCTGGCTATTTGGTCCTTTGCCCTCAACTTCCGCTGAGGCTAACAGTTTCTACGGATCTCACTGCCTTGTTCTTATTCCCTGTGATCAAGGGAGGTCTCTACTTGGCGCTTACCTTTCTCAATGAGGTCGTCCAAGTCTTTTCGATCAAAGAGAAGACGCCGTCCTATCTTCACACTGGGAATTATTTTTCGCGCAGCCCAGGAATAGATTGTGCTCTTCCGCACACTCAGGTACCTGGCTGACCCTTCAACATTGAGCAAACGATTCTTCATATGCATCTCCACGGAGGTTCTGATGGTGTGAAGGATTTAGAATCATTGCTTTGGCTGATCTTCCCTTTATTCTCTACTCGAAAAACCGTCGGAGCGTTTTCTTCGGCATGAACAGGCGTGCCATGCAATCTGACTTAGTAGGCCTCAAAGTACTCATAGACAGGACTGCATCGGGAACCTACACCAGATGACTGCTGACTACGCGACCGTGACCGATTTCGCCAAATTGCGTGGCTGGTCAATGTGGCATCCATTCACTCGGGCAACGTAATAGGCGAGAAGTTGCAGCGGCACGATGCTCAAGAAGGGTGTAAAGACCTCGTCGGTGATGGGAAACTCGATCACATCGTCGCAGATCCGCTGAAGCTCCACGTCACCCACGTTACCAACGCCGATGACAGGACCATTTCGTGCTTTGACTTCCTGAATATTACTCAGCATCTTTTCATAAGTGCTGTCGCGAGGAGCAATACAAATGGATGGGAATTGCTGATCGATTAAGGCAATTGGCCCGTGCTTCATTTCGCCCGCTGCGTACGCCTCAGCATGCAAATAGGAGATTTCTTTTAATTTCAGGGCTGCTTCCAAGGCAATCGGATAATTGAACTTCCGCCCCAGATAGAGAAAATCCTTGTATCCTGCATAGCGCCGCGCAATTTCCTCAATCTGAGATGAGCGATCCAAAATCCATCGAACCTTTTCGGGAATCGACTGCAGCTCCCGGATAAAGGCCTGTCCTTCTGTGACCGACAGCCCCCGGTGCCGGGCCAGGAAAAGGCCCAGGAGATACAGGATGGTGAGCTGGGAAACAAAAGATTTCGTCGATGCCACGGCGATTTCGGGTCCAGCATGGTTGTAAATACCCGCGTCTGTTTCGCGGGCGATGTTGCTCCCCACAACATTGACCAAGCCCAGAACGAGAGCACCCTTGCGCTTGGCTTCACGCACCGCTGCCAGGGTGTCCGCCGTCTCACCGGACTGGCTGATGGCAAGCACAACAGTCCCTTCTTGTAGGTTCAGTGTGCGGTAACGAAATTCCGAAGCCAAGTCGACCTCTACGTGAAGATGGGTAAGTGATTCGATCATGTAACGGCCCAACAATCCCGCGTAGTAGGAGGTCCCGCAGGAAACAATGATCAGGCGCTTCATCTTGAGAAGAGCCTCTCCCACCTGTTCGAGCCCACCGAGTTTGGAGATCCCTTCAGCCTCCACTAGGCGACCCCGAAGGGCACTGCGGATGGCCTCAGGCTCTTCGAAGATCTCCTTGAGCATGAAATGTGGATAACCTTGCTTTTTTGCAGCCCGGACATCCCAATCAACGGTTTGTGTCTGACGTAGGATGATTCCCGAATTCAAACTCCTGATGTGGTAATTCCCGGGGGTGAGTACCGCAATGTCATCATCCTCCAGATAAACGACTTCCCGAGTATGGCCAACCAGTGCTGCCACGTCGGAAGCTGCGAAAGTCTCTCCATCGCAAACTCCCAGAACCAAAGGGCTCCCCCGGCGGGCTGTTACAATCTCGTTTGAATGATCGGCAGAGATCACTCCAATTCCATAGGTCCCTTCGACCTTGTGTAAT
>JAPUHZ010000033.1 GCA_027297485.1 Deltaproteobacteria bacterium | reverse complement strand
ACCATAACCCTCAGGGCCGGCTAACAGGGCTCGGTCAATGGAAGATTGCCCCCCTGCTCACACCCGATGGAAGCATTGTGAGCAGGTATCTCCGTGATGCCGAGGCCCTGGTACGGGACTGGGATGGTTCCTTCATCGTCGCCTTCGAGCACGCCCACCGTCTCTGGCGCTACCCCCGGTCCACCGCCCCGTTCACCTCACTCCCCGAGCCCCTTCCCCCTCCGGCTGGGCTTCAAAATGCCCCTGCCAATGGAGGCATCGAGGGGCTAACGTTCCTTCCCGACCGACGCCTCCTGGCACTCACGGAGAAGTACGAAAACCCGGATGGAAGCCTCAAAGGCTGGCTTATCAATAAAGCCCAGTTTTCTCCTTTATCTTATCTACCATCAGACGGTTTCAGTCCAACCGACCTCGCGACTCTACCAAGCGGTGATGTGCTGCTGTTAGAACGCCGCTATAGCCTCATTAGCGGCGTCACCGTTCGCATCCGGCTGCTTTCGCGTGGCAACTTAAAAGCTGGGGCACGACTTAAGGGGAAAGAGAAAGCGCTGCTCGGCCCGTCGCTTGAAGTGGATAACTTCGAGGGGCTTGCGGTGCGTGAGGACCCGAAGGGGGGGTCGTTTATTTACATGATCTCCGATGACAACTACAGCACATTACAGCGCACGCTCCTGTTGCAGTTTTATTTACCTTCCTCTACTCATTAGCATGGTTTCCGACGTAAGATTCTTCCCGGAAAGGAGATTCAAGGATGGTCACCGCAGATAAGAAATTAGAGGAATTGAGTCTAGGAGAAATTCGCGAGCTGGCCCGGCAAAGAATGAAGCCCGAGGTATGGGAGCATATCATGGGATCCGCAGAGAGCGGATCAACGCAACGGAGAAATCAGGCTGCCCTGCGCAGGATACTTTTCCGTCAGAGGATCTTCCACGATGTCACCAATCCGGACACTACCGTGGAACTCTTCGGCCGACGCCTTAGCTCCCCTACCGTGGTTGCCCCGGTAGGAAGCTTCAGCAAAATCCGGGAAGGAGCCGAACACGAGGTGGCAGCGGGCGCCAGTCGTGCAGGATCAATGGTTTTTGTCAGCCATGCCGCCAAGCCAACCGTCCGGGAGTGGACCGAAGGCATAACTGCCCCACTGGTCTTTATGGGCTATTTGAGCAAGGGGAGGGAAAAGGTATTGGAGAACGCAAGGCTTGCAGAGGAGTTGGGATACGTCGCCGTGGGGCTTACCATGGACGTTCTTCAACCAACCAAACTGGGCGACCGAATACCTCTGTCCACGGATGGCAAACCCAGAAAAGGACACCCCGCATCGCCTAAAGATATTGAGCTGCTTAAACGAGAGGTTTCGCTTCCTGTAGTGGTCAAGGGCATCATGAATCCCGACGACGCACGCATCGCCCTTGAATCGGGGGCCGACACCCTCGTGGTTTCGAACCATGGAGGGAGGTTGCTCGACTTCAATCGTGCCGCCATCGAAGCCCTGCCCGAGATAGTCCAGGCGGTGGGAGGCAAAGTCCCGGTACTGCTGGACAGCGGGATCAGAAGGGGCAGTGACGTCGTCAAGGCCTTGGCCCTTGGCGCCAAGGTAGTCCTGCTGGGTCGCCCGATCTGTTGGGGTGTCGGCGTAGGCGGAGCCCGAGGAGTGGAGCGGGTGTTTCAGATCATCACGGAAGAGATTAAAAGGGTGCTGATCATGACAGGAGTGAGTTCGATCGCGCAAGTCACAGAATCTCTGTTAATTCGATCGCAGCCGGTCGGGCCCTTGTAATGATACTCAATCCAACCCCCCGCTACCTCATCCGCTCGAGGTTCATGTTAACGGTCACGACCTCACCACCTCCAATCATCTAAAAAGGCTCTACTTTTGCGCTCAGTTCAGAGTCCCCACTTGAAGACACTATTACCTGACAGGACCGGCTACAAGACTGCTGTCTATTCTCGCTCATGGAATGAAGTCCAAGGTAGTCATGGAATCTGGTAATATGTCTGATAGACCATGCGACAGTTGAGCCGAGGAAAAAAAGTAGCTAAAAAGCTCGGAAGAATCCCCTTGCCGAGGAAGCGAAGTGGCCCCCAAACCACAAAAAAAGGTAAGAAGGGGTATAACCGAAAGCGCGAAAAGGAGCGTATTTCCCCCTTGCTCCAGATTGCCATAAGGGGAAAATAACAAAGATAATCTCATAACTGTTAAGGGCTATCGTCAACCAGCAGGAGATTTGCTGAAGCTACCAGGCCTGAAAACAGGCATACTTTTTGCGTGTGCGTGATACTGGGAAACATAGCGAAGATAGAAAGGAGGAATGTATGGAAAGGATAAAATCGATCCTTGCCCCTACGGATCTTTCAGAGCTGTCCCAGGTGGGTGTACGCTATGCCCTGGAAATGGCTAAAATCCAGGAAGTAGAAGTCATCGTCTATCATGTGGCTAATTACATGGAGGCGATCCCCTTCAAGGAGATCAACTCGCCTCACATGAAGAGTGTTGAAGATTTTATTGACGATCGTAAAAAGGAGGTCGATCATTTCTTGAGAGAGGCTTTTCCCGGGCTCCTTTCAAAAGTAAATATTCGACAAGAGGTAGGGGTTGGAACTCCCCATGAGATGATAGTGGAAAGGGCAGAAAAGAAGGATGTGGATATGATTGTGATGTCTACCCACGGAAGGACTGCTCTTGCCCATATGTTTATCGGTAGCGTAACCGAACAGGTCGTAAGGCGGTCTGTCTGCCCAGTACTTTCGGTCCGCCCACAAGCAGAGGCAACGCCAGCTGAGGCAATGGCCGTTTAAATGATTGACTAAACTCTACCTAATGAATATTTTTATCTTCCGGCGTCTAGCTGGACACTCCCGTAGGACAAGATAGCGGAGATTATTGTCACCTGGAAGCTGCCCGGAAAAAGGTGTGACTGCACTTTTCTTTCACTCTATCTCATTTTATCAAATACCCTACCCGGTAATTCTCAAATTTAAGAATTCTCTGGATGACCGATGGATCCTACCCTGATTCCTGCCTCCCCCCTCTAATATATTGATTTTGATAAAGAAAGTATGAATAATGTCGATATGTTAAGAATGAGACCGAAGTAAGGGTGTAAAGATGTCTCAGCTTAACTTTGATGCAGTCATCTTTGATCTGGACGGAGTTGTCACCGACACGGCCAAAGTTCATGCATCCGCTTGGAAGGAGCTGTTTGATACCTACCTCAGGCTGCGGGAATCCAGGGAAAAGGAGCAATTCTCCCCCTTCGACAAGGAATCGGATTACCTGACACATGTAGACGGG
>JAPUHZ010000329.1 GCA_027297485.1 Deltaproteobacteria bacterium | reverse complement strand
CCTGACCCCCATCAGGCTTCCTGTAGTACGCCAATGGATAATAGACCGCTAAAGAGAAAAGCGGTTTTTCTTTGGAGAATGCTTTCTCGATTATATCAAGCAGGTGACCGTAAGTTTTTTTGATGGAGTATTCCGCGACTCTGGGCGGCTCACGTTCGGGGAAAATCACCTGGACACCGCCGTGCTGCAGCTGGCTTTCTTTTACATATGCCCGGCTGCGTTGGACGACCAGAACATGGAAAAGCTCATCGTTTTCCAGAACCTTCTCGGCTTCAACTTCGTTTGTTTCGCCGGCACCGTTGTCCTCGTAACCCTCGGCTTTGTTCACCAAGCGTTCGAGTTCCTTTTCCATTCTACGGAAGTGGCCTGGAAGGGAGTGGATTCCTAGCGGCGCTTCTTTGAAAAAGTCGGCTCTCCGCTGCGTGAAAAGCTCGATCATATGCTGAAGGTCGATCAGACGATTGTTGATCGGTGTGGCAGTGAGGAGGAACATTTTCTTGCCCGCCGCGATATCAAAGAGCCGCCAATAGCGCGACTTACGATCGCCTCCCTCGCCCTTGAGGCCGGGATTGCGGAAATGGTGAGCCTCATCGATTACGATTACGTCGGCCCTCTCGGCTACGTTGTTAAGTTTTTCTTGAAATTCTCCACCGCGCAGTAGATCGGTGTGGTTGTAGATTGCGAGGTTGCTGAAGTCACCGCCAATGTTCGGAAGGTACTGTCGAAGCTTTGCTTCCCAAACAGGGCCGCGAGCCGCCTTTGGAACAAACAATGCTACGCGCTGGCGGTCTCTTTCGACCAGGCGCTCAATGAGCATCAAGCCAACGAACGTCTTGCCCAAGCCGACGCCGTCGCACAGAAACGCGCCGCCGTGCTGATTGGCGATCTTCATCAGCGATTGGTAACCATCTCTCTGGTACTTGTCTAAGGTGGGATACATTCGTGAGCCGCTGTTTCCGGGACCCGTGAGTTCCCATTCGCCAACAGTCATCTCATGGCCACGGAAAAATTCTTGAAGAGACTTGGCATAGATCACGAACGGCAAGCGTTCGGCGGTGTGGCGCTCGATTGTTCTGAGTATCTCGGGGGTTACATCTTCGGCTTTGTTCCAGTGTTCTTCGTACCACTCCTGGAGGGCATTGACTTCGCGACCGGTGATCTGGACGTTCAACTCAACGTTCTCGCTCAGGCCGGGATAGGTGAAGTTGGAAGAGCCAACCAGCGCAAATGATCCGATAACCGCCTGGCGTGCGTGAGTGATATATGCTTTGGCGTGGAACTTGTCTTTGCGGTAGACACGACAGGTGATCTTACCGGAACGGATGGCCTCAACGATGGCCGGTACACCTACCAAAAAGTCGTTTTTCTCCTTCTCGGTTTCGAGACTCAAATCCAGGCGGTCTTTGACCTCTTGCAAGCCTTCAACGAAAGCGTTTCTCGTGCGGCGTGAAACTTCATCGCCCATCAATATCCGGATCTGATCAACTTTCTGCCACTCGTTGTCCAGTGCCAAAAGCGACCCGATCTCGAAGTAGCCCGTCGCTATATCAATGGCCTGGGAAAGCCGGCACCAGTCATGAAGATATTGCCGAACCTTCCAGTCTTCGTCGCTGTTATCAACGATGAAGAGTTCGCTGCCTGACACGCTGGGTTTAGCACGCGACATAGATCGTCATACCCTAGGACAAAAAATGGATGAGCTCTTGTCTGTTCAGCTACTATCGGGTCGGACAAAGGTGCGCAATGGGGTGATTTTACTATGAATTTGGGTGGGAGCGAAAGGGGAAAAAAAGAGGTCTGCGATTGGGGTCGACTTGAGGTATGGACTCGACTCTTTTTCCACCTCCCTGTACCCTTATCTTCAGCCTAGAATCATGCTTGAAAAATAGCCAGCTAGGGAGAGACAGTTAGAGTTGGGGGGTCAGGCCCAACTTTCTTAACAATTTTTGTGTTGCTTTAAGGGGCACCCTTAGATCCAGATGGGATGCAGCCGATAAAAAGAGAGGGCCGAGTGACCCAGCGAGGGCGGGGCACAGCCTTGCCACGAACGCAATCAGCGCAGGGAGAGAAAAGATAGGCGGCTTAAATCCAGAGCTGCCGCCGGCAAGAGCCCTAGGTAAACCGTTGCCAGAGCGGTGATGGCTATGACTGCATAAAGATAGGGCGCCATGGCAAACGACTTTCCCTCGACCCCTCCCTCCTCCATGTACATCATCACGATGACTCTCAAGTAATAAATCACCGAGAGGAGACTGTTGAGGGCGCCGATGATAGCGAGTTCGGTGTATCCGGCAACGATGGCCGAGCGGAAAAGATAGAATTTTCCCGTAAAGCCGGCGAGGGGCGGGAAGCCGGCAAGAGAAAGCATGAAGATCGACATCGCCATTCCCAAGAAAGGTCGTTTCAATCCAACTCCGGCAAAGTGGCTGTATGCCTCATTATCCCTTTCCCCTTCCTTCAACGCCATGACTACCGCCAATGCCCCAAGGGTCATGGGCGCATAGGCCAAGAGATAAAAGAGAAGCGCCGGACCTCCGACCTCCCCTCCCGCAAGCACGCCGATAAGCAGATACCCTGCATGGGCAATGCTCGAATAGGCGAGCATCCGCTTCACGCTTGACTGTGCGATGGCGAGCAGGTTGCCTACGGTCATGGTCAGAATCGCCAAGGCCCACAATGGACGTGCCCACTCGTCACCTAGTGGTGCCAGTTGGTGCAGGAAGATGCGAGCCCAGCCGGCAAAGGCAGCCGCCTTGACTGAAACAGCCATGAAGGCTGTAATCGGTGTTGGGGCTCCGTCGTAAACATCGGGCACCCAGAAATGGAACGGCACAGCCGCTACCTTAAAGGCCAAGCCGATGAGGAGAAGAAAAACTCCCGCAAGGAGAAGGTGGGGCCATTGATTTACAGATTGGGTCAGGGAAGTGGAGATGCGAGCGAGATTGGTTGAACCCGTTGCGCCAAAGATTAGGGCAATCCCGTAAAGGAGAAAGCCGGTAGCAAAGGCCCCGGTGATAAAATATTTCATCGCTGCCTCGCTGGCTTGGCTCCTCTCACGCCACATCCCTGTCAAGATATAAACGGCAATCGACATGGTTTCGAGACCGAGAAAAAAGAGAATGAGATCGTTGGCCGTGGCCATGAGAATCATCCCGAAAGTGCTAAAGAGAATCAGGGCATAATATTCCCCTGCTCGGATCTTGGTTTCTTTAAGGTAGTGCACAGAGGAAAGGATAGTGATGACAGCGACGCCAAGAAAGAGTTGGGTAAAAAAGAGCCCAAAATTATCCAGGCGCAAGGTATTTTGAAAAGCGCCCTCTTGACTGCCCCAGAGTAAAAAAACCATCCCCGAGGCGATGCTTAAGCCTATAACGCTGATCCAGGGCAGGAACCCCTTTTCTTCCTCTCTGAGAAAGAGATCCAAAAGCAAAACCGTCAAGGCCGTTAAGATGACCTGGACTGCAGGGAGTAGCGGAGTTAGATTAATTTCCATAGGATTTCGTCTCTCTGCTCTTCACTCCCTCAAGGATTAACGGAGTAGCCTGCATCTTGCTCTCGACCCGCTGGATGACAAGATCTATCGATGGTTTCATCCGGCTTAAAAACGGTTGGGGATAAATCCCCATAAAAAAGATCAAGACGAGGATAGGGGCTAGCATGACGATCTCCCTCACCCCGATGTCCTTGAGTTTTTGGTTCTCCGGGCGGTTCAGGGGACCAAAGATCACCCGGCGAAACATCCAGAGCATATAGATGGCTCCTAGGATCACGCCAGTGGCAGCTCCGGCGGCCCAGAAAGGAGCAGTTTTGAACGCGCCTAAAAGGATGAGAAATTCTCCGACAAAGCCGTTAAGACCGGGAAGGCCTATGGAAGAAAGAGTGACCACGAGAAAGATAGCAGAAAAGATAGGCATTGGCTTCCATAGCCCGCCGAAGTCATCGATCATGCGCGTGTGACGCCTGTCATAGATCATGCCCACCATGAGGAAAAGCGCGCCGGTGGAAAGGCCATGATTGAGCATATGGTAGATGGCCCCTTGAAAGCCCTGAAGATTAAGCGCAAATAAGCCCAGCATAACAAACCCCATATGGCTCACCGAAGAATAGGCGACGAGCCTCTTGAGATCTGCCTGCATCATGGCTACCAGGGCCCCATAGATGATGCCGGTCACTGCTAGGGCGATGATGAAAGGCGCAGCCGCCAGCGTGGCATCGGGAAATAGTGGGATGGCAAAGCGAAGAAACCCGTAGGTGCCCATCTTGAGGAGAACCCCTGCGAGGATGACCGAGCCGGCCGTGGGCGCCTCCACATGGGCATCCGGGAGCCAGGTGTGGAAGGGAAAAAGAGGGACTTTGATGGCAAAGGAGAGGGCGAAAGCCAAAAAGAGCCAAATCTGCTCCTCGTAGGGGAGCTGGAGGTTATAGATTTGTAAGAGATCAAAGGTCCAGATTTGAGTGACTTCGTAGTTGCGTGTTGCCAAATAGATGATGGCAACGAGCATGAGAAGACTTCCGCTCATCGTGTAGAGAACGAACTTGAGCGTAGCATAGACGCGACGGGCTCCTCCCCATACGCCGATGAGAAAATACATCGGGACCAGCATGACCTCCCAAAAGACATAGAAGAGGAAGAGATCGAGGGCCATGAAGGTGCCGACCATGCCGGTTTCCAGGGTCAACATGAAAAAGAGATACTCCTTGACCCTTTTGTTGATGGTCCAAGAGGCCAGGATCACGATCGGTCCGAGAAGGGTGGTGAGCAAGACGAGGAAGAGACTGATTCCGTCAATACCAACGAAGTAGTCGATCCCGTAAGTGGGGATCCAAGCAAAGCGCTCCGTAAACTGCATCTCTCCCAACGTCGGATCGAAATGCCATAGAAGCTTGAGTGACCAAAGAAAGGTTAAAGAGGCAAAGAGCAATGCCGTTTGAAAGAGCAGCTGGGTAAGGCGGCGTGGAATAAACAGGAGCAGCAGAGCCCCTGCGGCGGGGAGGAAAACAAGCAGAGTTAGATATCCGGGGAATAACTCAGTTATTGATGGCACCATAAACGTCTTAAAAGTTGGCTGAGATCTTTAAACAATCGACCCCGCGGAGTCTCCCCTGCTCAGTATTTCTGCATTTAATCCCATCTAAATTTTGCATTTTTCCTTTTGCATTTTGCATTCGAACGGAGTTCGTCATCGATTCCTACCGGTAAAGGTAATAGGCCAGGATCAACAGTGTCCCGGTCAGGAAACCGAGAAGGTAATGCTGGACATTTCCGGTTTGGAGCTGACGCCAAAATTGGCTGTTGCCCGCGACTCGGTTGGCCACGCCGTTAACCATTCCATCGATAATGGTCAGGTCGAAGACATTCGCCAGCCATCTGGAACAACCGGTGAAAGGACGAACCAATAACCGGTCGTAGCATTCATCGATATAGTATTTGTTGAGGAGCCACTTATAGAGCGCCCAGGAGGAAAGACGCTCCGGAAGCTTTCCTCCGCGGTAATAGGAAAGGTAGGCCAGATAAATGCCCGCTCCCACCATCCCCAAGGTAAGAGCCATGAGAAGGATTTCTTCTGAAACTGCCCCCTGATGGATTGTCTCCTTGATCCCGAATACGGGTTGCAGCCAACGGCCCCAGGCGCTCCCCCACATAAACTCCGGCGTTCCCAACCAACCCGCGAAGATCGACCCTAAAGCCAATAGCATTAACGGCGCCGTCATAACCCTAGGTGATTCATGGATGTGGGCCCTGACACTCTCCTCTACCCGACACTTTCCATGAAAGACCATGAAGAATTGCCGGAACATATAAAAAGCGGTCAGCCCCGCGGTGATCCATGCCAAAAGCCAGAGCCAAAATGAACTATTCGAACTTGCGAAGGCCTGCCAGAGAATTTGATCCTTGGAGAAGAAGCCGGCCGTCAACGGCACGCCGGAAATAGCCAAAGCGGCAATGAGATAGGTCCAGTAGGTGGTGGGAAGGTAGGACTTCAGCCCTCCCATTTTTCTCATATCCTGTTCCCCTTGAAGGCCATGGATGACACTCCCAGCACTCAAAAAGAGACACGCCTTGAAAAAGGCGTGGGTAAAGAGATGAAAGATCGCTGTGGTGAAGGCCCCCATACCTATGGCCAGAAACATATAGCCCAGTTGGCTTACCGTAGAGTAGGCCAATACCCGCTTGATGTCGTTTTGAGCCAGGGCGATGGTCGCGGCAAAAAAAGCGGTGAGGGCACCCAGGGTGGCGATCACGGCAAGAGTCGCAGGGGCCAAAGAGAAGAGAAAGTAGAGGCGTGCAATCATGTAAACCCCGGCAGTCACCATGGTGGCGGCATGGATCAGGGCGCTCACCGGTGTTGGCCCTTGCATGGCGTCCGGCAGCCAGACATAGAGCGGGATCTGCGCCGACTTCCCCGTGGCGCCAACAAAGAGAAGCAGAGTGATGATGGTTACACTCTCAGGCCTGAGGAGATGGGCGCTCCTTTGGAGTTCCAGAAAGTCAATGGTCCATACCCCCTGACGGCCCATCTCCCAGAAGAGGAGCAGAATTCCTAGGAGAAAGCCCAAGTCGCCAATCCGGTTAACAACAAAGGCCTTGTTCCCTGCTATGGTATTGGTGTGATCCTGGTGCCAGAAGCCGATGAGAAGATAGGAGCAAAGCCCGACTCCCTCCCAGCCAACAAAGAGGAGGAGAAGATTATCGGCCATGACCAGGAGAAGCATGAAAAAGATGAAGAGGTTGAGATAGGCGAAGTAACGGACCATCCCCTCGTCACGGCCCATGTATCCCAGGGAATAGATGTGGATCAGGAGACCGATCCCGCTTATCACCAGGAGCATCACCGCGCTTAAGGCGTCAACTTGAAATGCGACCTCTGCCTTAAAAGGACCGGACTCAATCCAGGTAAAGAGACTATCTTTGACGATTCCTCCCATAGGAAGAAGCCAGAAAACCCAGAGAGACAGGAGAAAAGAGAACGCCACAGCCGCCGAGGCCAAGAGACCACCATTTTTTCGCCCCAACCGCAAACCGAAAAAGACGTTGACCACTGCCCCTAAGAGAGGGATCAGAGGGATAAAACGAAGGAGGGTCAGGGTTTCGATTGAAGTTGCCATCTCTACCACTTGAGGAGCTGCATCTGCTGTGGGTCCAGGGTCTGGCGGTGGCGAAATACGGAGATGATAATCCCCAATCCAACCACCGCCTCGGCGGCAGCGACCGTCATGACAAAAAAGACGATCACCTGACCATCCATAGTGCCGATCGAACGGGAAAAGGCGATGAAGGTCAGATTAACCGCGTTGAGCATGAGTTCGATGGACATCAGAATCACGATGATATTGCGCCTGATGATGACGCCGCTGACGCCGATGGCAAAGATAATAGCGCTTAAGACTAGGTAATAATTTAATGGCACCATGCCTGAGTCAGTCCTCCCTCTTTGCTAGAATCACTGCACCTATGATCGCTACCAAGAGCAAGACTGAGGCGATCTCAAACGGCAGGACAAAGTCGGTGAAGAGGCTTTGGGCCAGCATCTCCGGGCTGCCGAAGGAGCCACTCGTGGGTGCGCGGCCGACGACCAGACTAGGCGGAGCGGAGACGAGGGAAACCAACACGAAGATCAGAAGCAACGCTGCCAGCGACCCAAGGCCCCACCAAAAGATCCGCCGTCGCTCCAAAACCCCCGGATTCAACAGCATGATGACAAAGAGAAAGAGGACCATGATAGCCCCTGCATAGACAAGTATTTGGAGGATCCCCACCATGGGAGCTTCAAGCGTAAGAAAGAGAACCGCGATGAGAAAAAGAGTGGCTACAAGAGCCATGGCACTATGGACGACGTTCCTCTGGAAGACCACCAACAGGGACGAGATAATGGAGATGCCTGCAAGGATTAGAAAAAGGATCAACGGTCCTGTCATGATTTCTTAACGACTATTTTGCAAGGCTACAATTACAATTGCGGTAACCACCATGTTCACGAGGCCAAGGGGCAAGAGCATCTTCCAACCCAGGCGCATGACCTGATCATAGCGAAAACGGGGAAGGCTCCAGCGCAGTAAAATAAACAGCCAACAGAAAAAGACAACTTTGAGGCCGAAAGCCCCTACTTGCAGGAGCACCACTGCGAGGTGAGGCAATGGAAGGGTTCCGCCCAAAGGAAAGTAAAACCCATCGCTTAGAAGAAAGGGAACTTGCCATCCACCAAAGAAAAGGGTGGTGATGAGGGCTGCTGAGGTAACCATTTCGGCAAATTCCCCGGCAAAGAACATGAGGAATTTGCCTCCCGAGTACTCAGTGTGGAATCCCGCAACGAGTTCCGATTCCGCCTCCGGCAGGTCAAACGGTATCCTTTTCGTTTCCGCCACGGCCGCCGTGAAAAAGAGCAAAAAGGCGACAGGCTGGAGAACTATGCCCCAGGCCGGTAGCCAGCCCCAGAGGAGGTCTCCCTGCCCCCGAACGATCTCTTGCAACTCCAGCGTCTCATAGATCATCAGGATGCCCATAACCGACAGTCCCATGGCGATTTCATAGGAGATCATCTGGGCCGACCCTCTCACCCCTCCCAACAGAGAGAACTTGTTGTTTGAGGCCCACGCCCCGATCACGATGCTGTACACACTTAAGGAGGCAAAGGCAAAGATATAGAGGATACCCACATTGAGATTGGCCACTTGAAGGTTGATGACACGATCCCCGATGATCAGGACGTCGCCGAAGGGAATGACGGCGAACGTAATTAAGGCAGGAAAGAGTGCAAGGCAGGGCGCCAGTGTGTGTAACAATCTGTCGCCATGGGGCGGAACAAAATCCTCTTTGGTAAGAAACTTAAGGGGATCTGCAAGCAGGGTATTCACTAATCCCAGGCCGGCAAAGCCGAAAACAGAGGCCCGGTTGGCGCCAATGCGGTCCTGGATCAGGGCGCTTCCTTTTCTTTCGATCCAGCCCATGATACCCGCAAGATTCAAAACCATGAACAGGACAAGCAATGCCTTTGCCGCAATGATGCTGAGTTCAATGACCATCGGTGCTTAATCTTACTGCTCGGGTTGAACTCCTTGGCTCCCCATTTGTTCGTAGGTGAGTCCCTTGTATCTGGGAAATTCTGCGGCTATTTGCAGAAAGATTTGACCAGGGCTTTGATAAGCGGATTTCTCCCCGGCAATGGTCAACAGGCGGGTAAAGATCTCCCAGTCCTGAAGTGGGCCTGGGGGCGGAACTAGAGCGGCGTGTAGTCTCTGTACCCTTCCCTTGCGGTTCGTATAGGTCCCTTCCTTCTCCGCAAAATTCGTAGCGGGAAGAACCACATGGGCCAGTCTCGCTGTGGGGGTAAGGTGGGTTTCCTGAACGACCAGGAAAGAGAGCTGTTCCAGAGCGCTCTTTATTTTTTCCCCGTCCGGCAGCAAGGAGAGCAAATCTTCTCCTACGACGTAGGCGCTCTGGAATTGCCTTTGGACCAATCGTTGAACCCACGAGTTGAGGCCTCCATTGGAAGTGACCCCCACCTCTCTGGCCCCACGGAAATTGGGAGAGCGGTCCGGGCTCATTAAAATTTTCGCCACTTCCGTAAGCTCTCTCTCCTGGTAAAAGACCTCCAGGGCGGGTTGGGGAGAAAACGTTTTCATGAGCTTGACAAAGAGGAAGGCCTCTTCGTTGGTATTTCTCCCGGAGATGAGGCCGCCTAGCCCCGCGGCGGTTCTGAGACCGGAAAGGGCGGTCTTGAGGGCCGTTTCCCAGTCCGTAGGCACTAGTCCTCCCTCCTGACGAATTAACGGGGAAGTGAGCCGCTCACCGTCGGTAAGGGGGTGGAAACAGTACCGCCCCTCATCGCAGATCCAATGGCTGTTCACTTCCTCATTGATTCGGGGCTTGAAGCGCGCGATCCGGTTCTGATAGCTGCCTATCGTGATATTGCAACCCGTACTGCAGCCAGGACAGACTGAAGGGGTATTTTCCAGGTTCCAGACCCGTACTTTGAAGCGAAAATCACGGTCCGTGAGAGCCCCGACCGGGCAGATATCGTTAACGTTTGCGGAAAGGGGATTGTCGAGCGTTTTACCGGGGAAGAGAGCAATGGTCGAATCGTCACCGCGGTTCAGTACGGTCAGCTCTTCCGTATGCGTTACCTCTTGGAGGAAGCGAACGCAGCGGGTGCACTTGATACAGCGCTCGGCGTCAAAGATGACATTTGGGCCAAAGAGTTCTCGCTTCCGATCCCGTTCTTTCCTTTCATCAAATCGGCTCTCCTTAAGATTGTGTTGCATGTAATAATCCTGGAGCCAGCACTCCCCAGCCTGGTCACAGATCGGGCAGTCCAAAGGATGATTAATAAGCAGGAACTCCATGACCGCCTTGCGCGCCTCAAGCACCCGCAGGCTTTGGGTCTTGACTGCCATCCCGTCGTTGACTTTGGTGTTGCAGGCGATCTGGAGCTTCGGCATCTTCTCGATCTCTACCAGACACATGCGACAGTTGCCGGGAACTGAGAGTTTAGGATGATAGCAGTAATGCGGAATGGCAATGCCTTCATCCGCGGCAGCCTGGATGACTGTACTTCCCCGGGTCGTAGTAATTTCGCGACCGTCGATGGTTAGTTTCACTGGGTCCATGTTATCAACTCATTACAGACCGTTGAAAGAAGCCCTTCTGCCTCCTGCCTGGGGCTGTCTTGAAGGACCGATGCACCGGACGAGTAGATTCAAGCGTACCTCGGAGGAGCCATCGGCGATATGTCGAGCGTAAGAGGACTGTATTGCATCGGACCTGAAAGATAGTTCCAGGCAGGCAGTTGACTCCAACACTCTCATGCCACCACGCACTTCTTATGTGTAATATGGTCCTCAAACTCCTCACGGTACTTCTTGATAAAGGCGGCGGCCGGCATAGCGGCTGCATCGCCAAATGGGCAGATCGTGTTTCCCATAATGTTGCCGCTGATATTAAGAATCAGATCCAAATCC
>JAPUHZ010000328.1 GCA_027297485.1 Deltaproteobacteria bacterium | reverse complement strand
TTTTGACTAGGGGATTCCAGTATACTCCAGGAGAAGATGATTGAGAGAACACTCAAGGGAATAGCGGTGGGTCTGGCCCTGATCGTGATGACGTTCCTCGTTCTTTACCTCAACCGCACTGACCCTTGGGCTCAACTCCCTGGCAAGCGGATTACAGGAGAGGAAGCCACCGAGCGGATTGAGGACTGGAGCTTCATGGAGCCGTCCACCCGGGTCATCCTGGAGGTACGACCTTCCGATCCCTATTCCCTGTACATCCGGGCTTACCTTCACGAAGGGGTCCTTTATCTAAACTCTATCAGCCCCGAAAACCGCTGGACCCGGTTTTTACTCGAAGATCCGAACCTGAGGCTCAAGGTGAAGAACAAGATCTACAAAGTACGTGCCACACGGGTAGAAGATCCGGCGCTCGTGAATGAGATTCATAAAGCGAGGGAGCAGATGAGCCCTGGTCTCCTGGAGAGAACACCAGAGGAGAGAGCGCAAAACTGGTATTTTCGGGTTGATTCCCGCTGATCCATCCCCGACGACCCTCGCTTCCAAGACCTGCTGCTCCAGCGGATGAATCTTGAGCCCTAGACCCGCCCACGAGACATTCACGAAGTTAGCTCCCTTGCCTCTCCTTGGCCTCGCATACTTTCATGGACTTTCAGATAGGTATTCCGAAAAGGAGCAAATGCAGAGAGGGCCTTCCTGCTATACTTTCTCACCAAGTCATTGAATAGTTCATAGCGCTAGATAAAGGGTTACAGGGATGTGTGTTGAGTTCATAACCGAGTGCTTGGATCAATCGCTGCTATGTCTGGTCTGACCTCAAACCTATTCGATTACCCTAATCCTGACGATTCTTTACGTTTCCTCACAAACTTCTCCCCCCGGCCGTACGTCTAATAGAGTAGATCCCATATGAGTTGTCGCGAGACACGGATCTGAGAGGATTGGTTTTAAAACAGGTTGAACCGAGGAGGAAATGGTGAAAACACAATTTGGAATCACCTTAATCACCATTGGAATCATCTTTTCAGGACTGATTTCTGCTGGACAAGCAGGCCGGCTACCGACACGGCCAGTTTCTGATCATCGTTTAGGAAGCAGGATAACCTCCTTGCCTGTAGATCACCTGGTCATGGTGGTCGGAAACTCAAAGTATTACTACCATAAAGGAGTTTACTATCGCCCCAGTCCGGTTGGTTATGTGGTTGTCGCAGCCCCTGTCGGAGCTGTGGTGATCACTCTCCCAGAAGGATACGATAAAATTAAAGTAGGTCAGTCTTCCTACTTCTATTACAACGGTACCTTCTATCGGCATGATTCCAGAAAGAAGGTGTTTTACGTTGTCAAGGCTCCCATCGACGCCGTCGTGTCGGCGCTTCCTTTGGGTTATGCAACTACACTGATTAAGGGCCAGAAGTATTATGTTGCGGGCGGAGTTCGCTATCGCATGACCCGCCGCAACGGCAAACCTGTATACGTGGTCACAAAGGTCTCCTGACTTTAGCCAGCAAACCTGAGAGTGCTGCTCGAGCAACTCATGCCGCCGCTGCACTTGGGCTGTTCAATGATATCAGGGCAACCAAGAGTAGGCCAAAGACATGCTGCAAAGTGTTTATCTAACGATTCTGAAAGGAAGCATGAACGTGTATTTCAGCAACCAGTGAGGAGAAAGAAATCATGAAAATGACACACAAGAGGCCTGCGACTCTTCTATCTGCTATTCCGTCAGATCCGGAAACTGTGTTACCGCGAGTGGCCAGTCCGGACAAACGAACTTCCAGACATTGCCATATGCCTTGGAAAGAAGGGAAAGAGAATGGGAGAAATCAACTCTTCGGTGCATTGGTTTTAGTCATCTGCCTCTGGCCGATTTCGGCGTCGGCAGAACATGAACACGTAGGCGAGCCAGCTGTTACCGTACAAGAGACGGTTGGTGAGCCTTCAGAACAGCCGGTGCCCTCCACCCTAACCTTGCCTGTGGGAACTTTGATCACGGTGCGTACCACGCAGTGGGTGTCAAGCGACCGAAACAGGCCTGGTGATGCTTTCACCACGTTGCTGGAACAACCGGTCGTTGCTCGCGGTTGGGTTTTGGCCAGACGAGGTCAGGTCGTGGTTGGCCGAGTTGTGGTGGCGCAGGAGGCCGGTCGTGTCCAAGGGGTGTCCGAACTAGCGGTGGAGCTGACTGAACTTGTCTTGGTCGACGGCCAGCAAGTGCCCGTTCGGACCCACCTCATGACAGGCTCGGGTGATACATCGCTGGGACGTGACGCAGAAATCATCGGAACCACCACTGGAGTCGGCGTCCTGGTTGGAGCCGCTGCAGGGGGCGGACGGGGTGCTGCGATCGGAGCAGCGGTCGGTGCTGCCGCCGGACTGGCCGGAATTCTGACCACGCGTGGACAGCCGACCGAAATCCATGCTGAGACGGTACTCACTTTCCGGCTCGAGGCCCCGTTGGCCATCTTCACACAGCAAAGCCAGCATGCGTTTCAACCTGTTACTCCGGAGGACTATGAGGATCGAGGGACTTTTCGCGTGCCGCAAAGTCATCCTGCTGATCGTGGAGAAAGAAGGGGACGAATAGGCATTGAGGGAAGGTTCGGGTATCCACCCTATCACCACGGCAGGCGCTACTTACAGATCGGTTATAGGGGGTATTATGACTACTGGTATACAAGGTATTATGACTACGGATTTCGGTCGTCGATTTATGTGGTGCCTAGGACAAGAGGGTACACTCGACGTAGCTTTCATCGAACCCGACGGCACTGAGGGAGCCGGGAAAGGTACCTTTTTCAGCTCCTAAGGAATCAATCCTATTGGAATATAATACCGATCATTAGGCAACCGATATCTTAATACTCATGGCACTCTACGACATGGGCAGATCGATATGAGGCAAAACATCGGGTTGGTGTTACTCACGCTGGCTTTATTCGTTCCCCCAGTCTGGGCCCAAGGGGTGGATGTTTTTGCTGGCAACCGAAGCTTTTCGGATGATCAACTGCTTACGTCTCTGAAGCGGAACGTCTCCAATTTCGATGTGTTGCTACTTTACAAGCCAGACACAGCCGAGCAAATGGCTCGACGTCTGGAGCGATTTTACAAGCACCGAGGCTTTCCCCTGGCGAGCGTTAGGGTGGAAAAGGGGCAAGGAAATCCCACCTTACAGATCTCAGAAGGGCCACGGGCCTCCTTGGGATTCATTCAATTCCAAGGCAATCAGGTATTTTCCAATCAACAGTTGGTCGAGCTGGCCTCTTTAGACGATCATTTTGAATCTGACAGGCTCGAGAAGGGATTAGCTGAAATCAGGCGGGCTTATCGGAACAAAGGATATGTGGATGTAGAGGTAGGTCCCGTCGATCTGGGGGTGATGGAGGTTGAGAAAGAAGATCACTTCCCCGTGCCCTTCCGCCGCCGGGTAGAAAATCGGGTTCGTCTCACGATTCCCATTAAAGAGGGCCCCAGGTATTACTACGGAGCAGTGCACTTGCCCGAAGAGCTTCTTGAGGCTGAACTGCTCCCTCCCCAACAAGGACAGGTCTACCGGGAAGAGGATCTGTTGCTGTTCCGAGAACGCGTGGGAGACTACTTTGTAAGACAGAATCGGCTTGTTAAGAACATTGATGTTTATCAGAGCGTACGAGCCGATGTAGCCCTGGTAGATCTGTCACTCCAGTACCAGCCTTTGCCCCAACTGGTTATCCGCAGAATTAGGTTCGAAGGCAACCATCGCTACCCAGATTCCTTCTACCGCCGTGATCTCAAGATAGCGGAGCAAGAGTTGCTGGATTCCAAGAAACTGAATGAGAGTTTGTCCGAAATCGGAAAAACGGGAGTCCTCAAATCTTACAGTGCGGAGCTTGACGTCGATGAGGCAAATTCAGAAGTGGATGTGATCATTCACTTAGAAGAAAAGGATCGGCAACGGGTCGCCTACGCTTTTGGCTCAGACGGCCTGGGAGGACTCGAAGGCACCTTCTTTTATTTCATCTTCAATTTGCTCGGTTTAGGGGAAGAGTTGGGTTTGGAACTGAGTCTAGGCTCCCAAACAGGCGCATTTGCGGTCAGCATGGCGTCCCGCTACCTATTGGGGACCACTCTTCCGATGTCGATGGCCCTCCGGTTTTTCAAAAGGCACACTGATCTAGAGATTCCGGGTGTTGATGAGCATATCCTTCGGTTATTGAAGGTCGATCGGGTGGGATTTTCTGCAGCCAGCAGTTACCGGATTCGGTCTAACCAGCACATAGGAGCGATGATTACAGGAGAGCGACTCACGACTGCTTCGGGTAACACGACGAACTTGGCCGTCGAGCCATTCTGGAGAACGGCGGAAACAGACGAGCGGATGCGAGGGAGGAGCTTGCAACTATCACAGCGCTTTTCAATCTTCGATGGGGCTTTGGATTCTTGGAACCTGCGTCCTACAGTAGATTATCGCCAGTATTTTCCCGGGCCCACATCCAAGTCGCCGACGTTTGCTTTTCGTCTGCGAGCCACTCATGCTCGTTTTTTCGGAGACTCCGCTCCGGTGACAGAACGTC
The DNA here is from genome assembly GCA_027297485.1 of Deltaproteobacteria bacterium. Next base: position 433 of record JAPUHZ010000328.1, on the reverse strand, counting down.
TCTTTGAAGATCCTTGGGGCGTGCGCGGCTTTGATGCCCTTTCCGCAGGCCCCTGGGCACGTTTTGGAGACAGTCTCTCACCCGTGGGAGGAGACACCCTGGTGACTTTCAACAGCGAGTATCGAATACCGTTAACGGATACTTTCGCAGCAGTTCCTTTCCTGGATACGGGATTCAATGCCGCACTGACCGATGCGAGCGGCTATCGGATCGTGGGAGCCACCCGTAAAGTCTGGAGGACTTCTCTGGGCAGTGAGTTGCAGGTTCGATTGCCAGCCGCACTGCCCACCGCCAGAATTATCTTTGCCTGGAACCCCTTAAGGCTTGATCGCCAATTGATCACGTCTCACGGGCTCTCTCTACTCCGGGATCCGGCCAAGGTGCTCCGTTTTGCCATCGGCCCCTCTTTCTAGTCCTAAGCTTCTTATCAGCC
>JAPUHZ010000327.1 GCA_027297485.1 Deltaproteobacteria bacterium | reverse complement strand
AGACAAATAAAACAATATTATACTTCTCTAAACAGAAAGGCTAACTCAACCTTTTCTCCATATACTGAGGATAAGCTATTTAAATCGGAAACTGAGAGAATGGTTCTATAAAGGATAACTCCATCATTTTGTATAATTCGCATTATGAACTACCACATGTTGTGTTGTCAAGGAAAATTTTCTTTTTTCTCTGGTTTCCTGTCGGTGCTCAGAAAGAATCGGGAAAATCAGGTGTTACGCACACTTTATTTTCACTTCCCAGAGTTATCAACAGGTTTGATAACACGATTTTAGAAATAATTTTCTTCTCTTTTTATTTTTTTTTGGTGTATGATAAGCTGAAAATATGTCAAAGCAGGACCTCCAACTACAGCGACTGGGAGAGATCCTAGAGAAATCTCTCAAGAGACTGGATCTATCCGGCAGACTTGGGGAATACGGGGTGTGGCCAATCTGGAATGAAACTGTAGGCCCCACCATTGCCCGCAATGCACAGCCGCAAAAGATTCGCCACGGCACTCTCTTCGTAAAAGTCGCAAGCCCCACGTGGATGCAGCAACTCCAATATATGAAGGAAATCCTATCGGAGAAGCTGAATCAGAGCTTAGGGGCAGAGGTGGTAAAAAACATCTTCTTCTTTGTTGGAAAAATAGATACGGAAGTGCCCGGATCTAAGGCCAAGGATCTTTATGCACCCAGCCTCTCTTTGTCCGAATCAAAGCTCGACGAAGAGCATCTACGCTCCATCAAGGATCCGGAAATCCGCCGGGCTCTGAGAAGACTCTTTGCCGCTCGCTCTCGTAGAGTGAAGACGTAAAGAAAAGTCATTTTCCCAGAACAGCTCTCATCTCCTCGGTGTATTTCCTCCCTTGTGTGTAAATCACAAGAGGCGGCATGATCTTAAGCTCGCTTCTGCCATCCTTGATCCCTTCTGCCAGGACAAGAGTAGCTGTGGCCCCTTCAAAGGAGTGAACCAGCCTGAGGCGTTTTGGCTCCAAACTCTCCTGCCTCATCGTTTGAAGGAGGTCCAGCGTGCGCGCTGCCGGATAGATCAAGGCCATCTTTCCTTTGCGCCGCAGTAAATAGAACCCCGCACGGAGAAAATCCCTGAGGTAGCCCTTGATTTCATGGCGGGCAACACGCCTCTCTGGATCAGGATTGATTCGTCCGTTTCTCAAGCCCCGGTAGGGCGGATTGCAAACCGCAGCATCAAAGCCCTGGGGAGAAAAATCCTGTTGAATCGAACAGACATCTCCCTGAACGATCCCCACCCTGTCCTCTAGCCCGTTACAAACCACACTCCTCAAAGCCCTCTGTACCATCTCCTCCTGGAGCTCCAGGCCAATGACCCGCACCGAAGGGTAGAGGGAGGCAAGGACAAGTGGGATGACGCCACTCCCCGTACCCAGATCAATGATCTTCTCTCTACCATCGACCTCCACAAAATGAGCTAGCAGGACCGCGTCGAGCGAGAAGCGATATCCCCCTTTTTTTTGAATGATGGTCAGCCTGCCCTGGAAGAGCGCGTCTAAAGTTTCGTTTTTAGATGGCCCCGGCTGTTTCTTCATACGCTTGCAAATTACCGCAGTTTTTTATATTAGCGTGGTGGTGGTGCCTTCTTTCTCACAACACAGACCATGCTTTCGCTCCTGAGTCAAATCGGCCGATTCACTCTCGATCAGCTTTCCGCGATGGGAAGGATGTTCCTCTTTCTCCTCTCTGCCTTCAGCTGGGCATTTCGCCCACCGGCCAAGATCCATCTCATCATCAAACACATCAAGAGCATCGGTGTGGATTCTCTCCTGGTCGTGATCCTCTCCGGCGTTTTTACCGGAATGGTGATGGGTCTGCAGGGTTATTATAGTCTGAAAAAGTTCAACGCGGAAAGCTGGCTCGGCACCTTCGTAGCCTTGGGCTTGCTACGTGAGCTTGGCCCCGTGCTCTCGGCCTTTATGGTCACAGGGAGGACGGGTTCAGCTATGGCAGCAGAGATCGGCACCATGCGGGTTACAGAACAGATCGATGCCCTTTACTCCATGGCGATTAATCCCATCAAGTACCTGGTCTCCCCGCGCATCATTGCGGGTCTCATCTCTATGCCATTGCTGACCGCCATCTTCGTTGTTGTAGGGATCTGGGGCGGTTACCTCGTTGGTGTGGGCCTCCTTGGGGTAAGCTCTGGAAGCTACTTCTCAGGTATGCAGACTAGTGTTGTCTTCCGGGATGTTTACAGCGGGCTGCTAAAGTCTTTGAGTTTCGGCCTCATTATTACCTGGATCTGCTGTTATAAAGGATTTCATGCCCCGCCCATGGCCACAGGCGTGAGCCAAGCCACCACTGAGTCAGTGGTGCTCTCTTTCATCTTTATCCTTGTCTGGGATTATTTTTTGACCTCGGTTATGCTTTGAGCCGATGATACGAGTTGTTGAATTACACAAGAGTTTTGCCGGCCACCAAGTCCTCAACGGAGTGAACTTGGAGATTGAGGCCGGAAAGCTCACCACCATTATCGGAGGGAGCGGCTGCGGAAAGACCGTTCTCCTCAAGCACTTGAATGCCCTTCTTCTCCCCGACCGCGGTGAAGTCTTGATCGACGGTAATGACATTACTAAACTAGGAGAGAGTGGCCTGAATCAGATTAGACAAAAATTCGGTGTCCTCTTTCAGGGAGCCGCGCTACTCGATTCCATGACTATTTTTGACAACGTTGCCTTCCCTCTAAGAGAAAAGACCAGGATGAGCGAGGAGGAGATTCGCAAGAAAGTAAAGGAGAGGTTGCATCAGGTAGGGCTTGACCAAATGGGATACAAATACCCGGCAGAGGTGAGCGGAGGAATGAAGAAAAGAACCGGGCTGGCCCGGGCCTTGATTATGGACCCTGAGATCGTTCTCTTCGATGAGCCCACCACAGGGCTCGACCCCCTCTTAGGAAAGAGCATTCACCAGCTCATTGTAAAAATGCACGCGACCTTCGGATTCACCGGCGTTATCGTCAGCCACGATATCCCCGAAGTCTTTACTATCTCGGACTATGTCGCTATGCTGTCAGGAGGGCTGATCGAAGAGATCTCTCCAACAAAGGAATTTATAGCCTCCCAAAATCCAGTGGTGCAACAGTTCATCCGAGGGGAGATCGAGGGCCCTATTCAGGTCCTATAGGAGACTTCATAGGTGAATCAAACACGTACGGAGATCGTTGTAGGTGTTTTTGTTCTTGTGGGGATGGTCTGCCTCGGCTATCTCGCCATCCGCCTGGGAAAACTAGAAGTATTGGGCAATAGCGGCTATATCCTCTATGCAGATTTTGCTTCGGTGGCCGGCCTCAAAATCGGAGACCCGGTAGAGATAGCCGGGGTAAAGGTCGGGAGAGTCGAAACGATCGGTCTGGCTGATGATCGGGCCCGTCTGGGCTTCAGGATCGACCTCCATGTCCAGCTTCAAGAGGACGTGATTGCATCGGTCAGGGCCCGGGGACTCATTGGAGACAAATTCGTCTTGATCTCCATGGGCGCCTCGGACAAATTGCTTGGCCCCGGGGATAAGATCCGAGAGACCGAGTCGCCACCAGACTTCACGGAACTGATAGGAAAATTCGTAGGTGGAGATCTGACAGCGAAAAGCGAGAAATAATGATGGAAAGGTATAAAACAAAGACAGCAGCCCTATGCCTTTTGTTTTTTTATGCTTTGGTCCCCTCCCGCCTAAGCGCAGGTGCCCCAACAAATCAGATCCGGGGCACTGTGGACCAGCTCCGGGCTATCCTCAAGAACCCGCATCTCAAGTCTAAGGACAAAACCAAAGAGCGCCGCGACCAACTGAGGCAGGCCATTTACTCCCGATTTGATTTTACCGAAATGGCAAAACGTTCCCTAGGAAGCCACTGGCGCCGGCGCACCCCGGAAGAGCGAGAGGAGTTTGTACGGCTCTTTACTGATCTATTGGAGCGTGCGTACCTTGACAGGATTGAATCCTACAATGATGAAAAGTTTGTTTATCTACGGGAGAACCTGGACGGGAATTATGCCGAGGTAACAGGCCGTATTGCCACTCGTCAAGGGGAAGAGTTCTCTCTCAATTATAAGGCCCATCTCGTGAAAGGGGAGTGGAGGATCTACGACGTCGTGATTGAAAACATCAGCCTGGTCAACAACTACCGCTCCCAATTTAACCGCGTTATCAGGAAAGAATCTTACGAAGGGCTCGTCCAAAGAATGAAGGAAAAGCAGATAGAGCTAACGGGGGAAAAGAAATAAAGGGGAGCGACTTTATCGCATGCTTGCTGCGCTGTTGCGTACCCCCAAACCCATTGATGAAAATCCGCTTATCTTAACCGACATCCCCATACCTCTCCCGGGGCAACATGAAGTCCGCATCCGTGTTCACACCTGCGGCATGTGTCACACCGATCTGCACACGGCCGAAGGCGACATCCCGCTGCCGAAATTGCCTGTAATCCCCGGCCACCAGATCGTTGGGGTTGTACAAGCGTGCGGACGTAAGGCCAGACGATTCAGGGAAGGAGACCGGGTCGGTGTTCCGTGGCTGCGCTATGCCTGTGGACAATGTCACTACTGCAAAAACGGAAATGAGAACCTCTGCAATAATGCCGAGTTTACGGGTTTGCAAGCGGATGGCGGCTATGCCGAATTCGCCATCGTCAATGAGGCGTTCGCATACTCCCTCCCAAAAGATTTTCTCGATCACCAGGCGGCGCCTCTGCTGTGTGCGGGGGTGATCGGCTACCGTGCGCTGCGGTTGAGCGAGATCCGCAGCGGCGAGCGGCTTGGCTTGTTCGGCTTCGGCGCGTCGGCGCATATTGTTATCCAGATAGCGCGGCATTGGAATTGCGAGGTTTACGTTTTCACACGCAGTTCAGAGCACCAGAGACACGCTCGAGCGTTGGGCGCTGCATGGGTGGGGCAAGCGGAAGATTCACCGCCGGAAAAACTTGAGAGCGCTATTATCTTCGCGCCTGCGGGAAGATTAGTCCTGGACGGCTTGCGAGTGCTGGATAAAGGCGGCACTGTCGTCCTGGCGGGCATCACCATGACACCCATTCCCGAAATCGACTATGGCAGCTTACTGTACCACGAACGAAAGCTTCGGAGCGTTGCGAATGCCACGCGGCGCGATGCGCAAGCGCTGCTCGAGCTGGCCACTGAGATTCCGATTCGCACGGAAGTCGAGATCTTTTCTCTTTCACAAATTAACCGCGCCCTTCAGAAGTTGAAACAGAGCCGGATCCGAGGCGCAGGCGTTATTGAAGTCAGTTCGGCGGAACACGCAGCCTAAATTTCAAGATCATTATCCTAATGGGAGAGAAGATGGGCTCAAATCCATTCGATCTGACAGTGATTGGCGGAGGCATTATTGGGCTCGCTACCGCCATGGAGATTGCCGAGAAATATCCCCGGGTCAAGCTTCTCGTATTAGAGAAGGAAAATCAACTTGCCATGCACCAAACCGGGCACAACAGCGGGGTCATCCACTCGGGGATCTATTACAAACCCGGATCAATCAAAGCTCAGACATGCGTCTCTGGGAGAAAGGCCCTCCTCGAATTCTGTGATGAACATGGCATCACCTACAATCTCTGTGGCAAAATCGTTATAGCGACTCATGCGGAAGAAATCCCTCGGCTTGACGAGCTACTACGCCGGGGCAACGCCAATGGGGTTCAAGGCTTGGAAATGATCGGGCCTGAACGGCTAAAGGAGATTGAACCCCACGCCACAGGAATTAGGGCACTCTACGCACCGACTACAGGCATCATTGACTTCAGTGGAGTTGCCCAAGCCTACGCCAAAAGAATCCGGAGCCTGGGCGGCGAGATCCTCACCTCACGCGAGGTAAAAAACATTGCGCAAGGAGACGGCGGGCTGATTATAGAAACGCCTTCTGGAGAATTTCGCTCTAAGTACCTGATTAACTGTGCCGGGTTGTTCTCGGACCAGATAGGCCGAATGATAGCTCGACATAGGGACTCGACGTTCGCGGGCAGAGAGGATCTCCGGATTGTTCCTTTCCGAGGTGAATATTACAAGGTTATCCCCGAAAAACACTTTTTAGTTAACAGACTTATCTATTCGGTGCCCGATCCCGAATTTCCCTTTCTGGGGGTTCATTTCACCCGGACGCTCCGTGGAGATGTGGAAGTGGGTCCGAACGCGGTCCTTGCCTTCGCTCGAGAAGGTTACCGAAAAACGGACGTCAACCTGCGCGATATGTGGGGAATCCTCTCTTATAGAGGCTTCTGGTCAATGGCTCGTAGGCATTGGAAATCAGGACTGAGGGAAATGGTTCGGTCTATGAGCAAGCGGGCCTTTGTCAAGACTCTGCAACGACTGATCCCGGATATGCAACCCGATGATCTGGTCCCTGGCAGAGCCGGAGTCAGAGCCCAAGCGGTCTCGGCGACAGGAGCCCTCGTCGATGACTTTCGGCTCTCACAAACCGGAAACGCCATTCACGTGCTCAATGCCCCTTCACCCGGCGCCACCGCATCCCTCTCCATTGGAAAAAGGATCGTTGACATCGCCGCAAAGAGCTTTTTCCTCGGAGACTGAAACCTTGATTTCTTTCTCCCTCTTAACTATCGTCAGACGGGAATTTTTATGGAGGTGAATCTTTAATGATTATCGAATATAAGGGACACAAGCCGAAGATTTCCCCCAAGGCCTTCATCGCACCCACGGCAGTCCTCATCGGCGATGTCACAGTCGGAGAGGATGCGAGCATCTGGTTTGGGGCGGTCCTCAGATCCGACCAAAACGAATACCCCGTTGTGATAGGACCTCGCACCAGCGTCCAGGATAATTGTGTTATTCACTCGGGCGAAGCCGCAACCGTCCTGGAAGAGGAGGTTACTATAGGGCACGGGGCTATCATGGAAGGGTGCGTTATCCGCCGTGGGGCTATCATCGGAATGAACGTCACAGTCCTAGAGAATACAGAGATCGGAGAGGAGTCGCTCATCGCCGCAGGGAGCGTCGTGGTCCCCCACACCAAGATCCCCCCGCGCGTCTTGGCGGCAGGAAGCCCGGCCAAGGTAAAAAAAGAAATCAGCGGCGAGGCCCTAAACTGGATCAAGATGGGCTCCTCCACCTATGTCAATCTATGCCGGAGCTATCTCGGCGGTGCCTACAAAATCATCGGTTAAAAATCTCTTTGTCTACGGGACCCTGATGGACAAGAGGTTGCTCTATCAAATAACCGGCAAATATTTTTCCACATTTCCCGCCGTTTTGAGGGGCTTTAAAAAGCTAGACTCTCACCTCGGCTACCCATACATTCTTCCCTATAAGGCTTCCAAGATCGAGGGCCTCCTCATCAAGAATATTGATCCGGAATCGTCCAAGAAGCTCGACAGATTCGAAGGAGAGCTCTATTCAAGGAGAAGGGTTACTGTTGTTCGGGGCGGGAAAAGGACCGCGTGCGAGGTCTACGTGGGAAAGAAAAAACCTTTGTGCCCACGATCCTGACCCCCGCAACCACATCGCACTTTTCCTTGCTTGACGACGGAATAGCAAGTGGTATACTTTTGGCTTGATTTGGGTATACTCTGGATATTTGCTGAGGAGGAAATAGCTATGGGCAAATTTACTACCGTAAAAATTCCCAAGGAGGAGGCAAAAGAGGCCGTCTCTCTGACAGGGGCAGAAAATAAGACTGAGGCTATCCGACTACTTCTAAACGACAAGAGACGCCTGGAAAAACGACGAAGGCTTCTAGCCAGGGCAGGGCGGATCGCTATTGAATACGTTCGACCTTACGATCGCGGCCGGCGTTAAAGGCTGCTTGGTCGATACATCGATCTGGGTAGAGATTCTGCGCAGCAGGGATCGTCGGATATCTCACCCAGTCATCCCCATTATAGAGGAATTCAGCGAAGCTGACTTTATTTATACCTCTCACCTCATTGTCGCAGAGATTATTGCCGGAGCTAAGAATAGAAGAGAAGGAGAAAGGCTCGAACAAGATTTCCAAGGCTATCGTTTTTGTTCTGACGAACTCCCACTATTCAGAGACGCAGGCTACACCCGCCAAGCTTACATGCGCACCTTTCTAAGGGGACCGATTCCAGGGCTAATCGATTGCTAC
>JAPUHZ010000326.1 GCA_027297485.1 Deltaproteobacteria bacterium | reverse complement strand
ACGTCATCAATGTTGCCGGTCACCGATTGGGCACTAAAGAGCTAGAGGCGGCCGCTCTAACCGTAGAAGAAGTAGCCGAAGCAGCGGTGGTACCGACGATAGATGAGCTAAGGGGTCGGATCCCTGAGATGTATATTGCGCTCAAACCGGGTTACAACCCCGGCATGGGAGTAGACGAAAAGGTTAAAGACGCTATTGACAAAATCATCGGTAAAATCGCCCGTCCGCGAAACGTTTGGCTTGTCCCTGACATGCCCAAGACCCGTTCGGGAAAGATCATGCGTCGGGTCATTGCCGCTGTCTCTAACTTCATGGACGTGGGCGACGTCACGACACTGGCCAACCCAGAGGTAGTAGAGACCATACGGAGAATGGTGCAAACGGAAAAGGCTAAACGCGGAGAGGTTCCAAAGGACCTTCCAAAAGAAGTGCTGGAAGAAATCAAGCGGTTTGGAGCAGCAGAATAACTAGCTCACACGGCTAGAGCCGACTGGCCTGCGGTCCTCATGGTTCGACCTTGCTCACCATGACCCTGAGTTTACCGAAGGGTCAAGGCACTGGCCCATTTCCCTCGGCGTGAAGGCTCCTTCCACCGAGGAAATGTAAACTTACTTACTGCGTTTGTATTAGATCAGCCGATTTCTCGGTTCCAATGTGTGACGGGAAAAAACCGATATGGGCAGCAGCCTGAGTCAGATCTGTAACAGACCGTTGAAAAAGGCCCATCTGCTTCGTTGCGCTCGACCGCCTCGCTCCGATGTGCCTCCTAAGTACGCCTACGCTCGTTGCTTTCTCACGCGCCTTGCATCTGGAACCTTTTTGACCGGCCTGAGAACAGGGCTTTTCAACACCCCGTTCAAGCTCTTGTCCCTAGCGTGGAGAATTTCTCTCGCTCTTTTCTTCCTCGCACAAACCGGGTGTATCACCTATCCTGCGGTGAGTAGCGGGGTGGTGAACCTGGACAAGCTCCAGGAGATCAAGAAAGGCCTTGTTGCTATTCGCGGTCTGAAATTCATCGATGAGGTTCCTATCACGGTGAAGAAGAAAGATGAGATAAGGAAGTACCTTGAGGCCAGTCTTCTCAGGGAGTATGGGGAAGAGAGGCTTAAGAATATTTCGTTGGCCTACGCTAAACTGGGTCTTTTTCCCCGGCGTTTCGACTTAAGGAAATCCTTACTGGATTTCTACAATTCTCAAGTTGTGGCCTTCTATGATCCCAAGGAAAAGAAACTGATTTTGCCCGAGGATTTAGGAGGGGGGAATCTTCTCGGCGCCGTTCAATTTCCCGCCCAGAGGGACATCCTAGGCGAGATGGTTTTGGCCCATGAGTTGACCCATGCTCTTCAAGACCAGCACTTCTCTCTAGGGGAGAGATTAGGTCCGTCAAACAACGACGATAAGAGCTTGGCCTTTCGAGCCGTAGCGGAAGGGGATGCCACCTTAAGTGGATTCGGTTACCTGTTTGGGGGCTTAGGTGACAAGTCGTTGGTTCATGTTAATCAGGCCGTTCAAGGCAGCACCAGAGAGGCCCGCGCGACCCTTTCGGATGTCCCTAAGGCCCTGGTGGAGCAACTGCTGTTTCAATACTATGGCGGGGTCTCGTTTGTTTCCCGGCTGCTCGAAGAAAAGGGCTGGCTTGGTGTCAATCGTCTTTACGCTTTTCCGCCGCTCTCTACAGAACAGATACTCCACCCGGAAAAGTATTTCGATCTGCCCGATCCTCCAACCGGGATCGATTTCAAAGATCTCTCTTCTCTCTTTCCCTCGGGCTGGGAGGAGATAGAGGACAACGTCTTGGGAGAGCTGATGGTTCAGGTCCTTTTTACGGAGTTCCTCTCTGAAAAGGAGGGAAAGGCGGTTGCCAACGGGTGGGATGGGGATCGTTTTGTGGCTTTCCGCCGAGGGGATGAGGTCTCCTTTATTTGGGCTACGGTGTGGGATTCGTCCTCGGATGCCGAGGAGTTCTTCAAAAAATATCAAGAGATCCTATCCAAGAGATACGGTGGCTCCGGGGCGGCCAGTTCACATGCTTATATCGAGCAGCGCGACCAACAGGTTGTTATAGTGGAAGGGCTAGAGCGGGCCCACGTGGAGGATCATGTCAAAAAGATCTGGCTGGGGATTTCTTTGTCATCTCTAACTCCTGGTCAGAGCGAGACCCAACAGGAGAGCGATGGGGCCCAGAGTCGCGTTGATTTTTAAAAGCATAAACCACTTCTTCCAATGAGAGAGCAGGGGCTCCGGCCAGGACTGGATATCCTGCGAGGTTTGGGCAGTGAGGGAGGCTATCCTGGGCGCATATTTAAAGACCTGAAGGGAATGGTGAAAAAACATCGCCAGGAAAAGAAAGAGCTTGATACCCAGGATCGAATAATAGCCCGGCCCGAGATGAAATCCGGTGGCCATGCCGCGAAAGATGAGATTAAAAACTCCGGTGATGAGTAAAAGGTTGATCGCGATCCATGAGAGAGTCTGAAGTGACCTGCGCCCTTTATCCAGGACTTGGACTCCAGCCCCTGGAGGCAAGCTGTGGGCCGCAGGCCCAAAAACAAAGAGGAAAAAGCCGATTCCACCTATCCATAAGACAAGCGAAATGAGGTGGAGCCAAAGGTTTAGTGTCTGGAAGAAAATAAATTGAGTCACTGTAGTCGATAAGCAGCCCTTGGCTTACCATTCTGAGTCGCCTTTTGCAATCCTTTTCCTCTTCCCGGTTGTAGCAAAGTAATTCTGTCAGGGATTCAATTCCCGCCTCTTTTCGAAACAGCCTTATCGGGCGTCGACCTTCGGTCTTTTAACGATTGACTCCGAATGAACGGTGACCAGCCGCCCGGGATGACGAAGCATGAGCTTGGCCGTTGAAGGAGAGATCGCCCGGCCAAAAAGACTATGGCGCTCTCCGTCTTCTCCTTGGTTATTCGCCCAGACCGCAAACTCATCGGGCGTGGGAGGATGACCGAGGTCCCTTGTGCACCTCCGCACAATGAAACCGAGCATGACCTTGTTACTATTTTTGTTGGGCGAGGACATGTTTGACATCAAATAACTTCTATAAAGATCGCAGGTGATAGATTCCCAAGTGAAGGAGAGGCTGAGGGAGAGGCAATGAACGCACGCAGCCAAACCTTGGCCTTAGCTATCGTATCTTACTCCTCTAGTTGCGTTGCCTTCATGTGCCGGTCTATCGTGGTGTATCCCTTCCACTGGTCTACCATCCAGTAGCGAATGCCGAATTCAAATCTGAGTTCCTTCATATCTTTGTCGGTCGGGTTAAAGTGTTGATGGTGCATCATGCCGGGCGGGACATGCACTGCATCACCCTGTTCCCATTCGTATTTCTTGCCGTCGATTTCCGAGTAACCGCTGCCTTCTAAGGCATAGAGGTAGGCCTCGGGATGGGCGTGACTGTGGCTCTTGGTTCGAGGCAGATCGACAAAGATCGAGCTGATAGCCACCGCGGTTGCCTTAAAGCCGTTTTGATTGCCGCTCCTGCCCATCAAAAAATAGGTAGCGCCGTGCTTGGTCTCGCTGGAGCGTTCGAATTGCTCCTCGTGCATGGAGATTCGCCGCCCGTCACCGGGCCAGTTTTGCGACTCTTGCGGGGGGATTTTAGCAAGAGCCCCCGCCTCGTTTTCACCCATGTCCTCGATCTGTTCCATATGCCCCATGTAGATAAATGCCTCGAGAGGCCAGGCCAAGCCTGAGATATAGACGACTGGTTCGTTGCCTGTATTGAAGAGCTGGTGCGGTGAGCGGTACGGGATATGGAAGATAGTCCTATGGTAGAAATCGTAGCGCCTGTCGTCAAGGAGAAGGAAGCCTTCGCCTCGCTCAATGTAGATGGCCTCTTCGCCGTGCAGGTGTCTGCCGGTATGCCAACCGACCGGGATTTCCGCCTTCATCAGGAGGCTACCGCCGGTGGGGAATCCTGTCTCCGGTGCGATCATGAGTGCTGCTTTGCTGTCCTGACGGGTTTGTACCCATTTAAGTTCCTTGCCCCTCGCTACCCTCGGGGCCTCCTGCACTCTCTTCTCAATACTTTTAGATTTTTCCAACCAAGCTGTGTAAAAGTCCTGCATTTCTTCCTCCTGTTGGGAAATAGTCTGTGCAGCGCAATCGTAGTCCCCTAGGTTACTCTGGTTTTAAGCAGGGGGGTGATGAGTGGTGGCAAAACGCCGGCTCTGCTCTCGGCCTTGCGCCTGATGACCCTCTGACCGAGTTGCTGCGCACCGTCACGTCGGTGACGATGTCGGCAAGAAATAAGATTATTTAATGATAAGCTCTATGTCAATCGGAGGCCAATCTTCTTCCCACACTATATAGAGAGGTAAAACCCAACCAGGCGGCCTTCCAATACGACCAGGTAGGCTTCGAAGACATTGGAGCATCCCACAAGAACCTAATCCTTAGATCAAAGTAGGATGAGCCTTCAGCCATCAGCACTCAGTTTTCAGCTCTTGACTGATAGGGTTCCTAAGGTTGGTAGATAGGCTCGACGATCAGCCTGAGGCTGAGGATCGAAAACCGTGAACACCCTGTTGCTTTCCCTTTTCCTCTTGAAAAGGTGGCATAGCTATGTTAGCAAAAACGAAAGTATTTAAATAAGATAAGAAAATGAAAATGAAGAGGATGGATAGACCCTGATGATGAGTTGGTTGCCAGAGAACGTGTCCACTTTTGGGGGAGAGATCGACTATCTTTTTTATCTCATCTATTACATCACCGGAGCCGTCTTTATTTTGGTGACAGTCCTCATGGTCCTTTTTCTCATTCTGTACCGTCATCGCGAGGGCCGTCGCGCCACTTACTCGCATGGGAACACTGCCCTGGAGATCACTTGGACCGTTATTCCCGCTGTTATCCTATTGGTTTTGGCGTTCATGAGTGTCTCTTCGTGGAGTAAGATCAGGTCTCACCCACCCCCCAGCGATTTTCGAGTCCAAGTGACCGCCAAGCAGTTCAACTGGGAGATTCTCTATCCGGGGCCGGATGGGACATTTGGCACAGAAGATGATTTTCAGATTGATAACGAGATCCATGTTCCGGTCAATAAGGTCATGCATGTGATTCTCAAGTCAAAGGACGTCATCCATAGTTTCTTTCTGCCCAATTTGCGCCTGAAGCAGGACGCCGTTCCAGGGCGTGATATCCTGGTGTGGTTCGAGGCGATCAAGGCGGGCAAATACGAGTTGCCCTGTGCAGAGTTGTGCGGCTTTGGCCATTCCGGGATGCTCGGATGGCTCTATGTGGATACCCCTGAAGACTACGAGAAGTGGGTGAAAGAGAGCTGGCCCCAAAGCTAAATCGGCCCCGATCCGCTAGATCGTAATTCCAAGCTAAGGTGAGGAGGAAAGTGAGAGATGAGTGATTCTATAGCAGCCGGAGCGGTACACCCCGTTCATGCCGACCATGCAGAGCTGGGCTTCTGGCGCACCTATGTCTTCTCGACAGATCACAAGATGATCGGTCGTCAATTCTTCTTTATGGGCCTCTTCATGTTAGTCCTGGGTGGGCTCATGGCGATGATGATTCGCTGGCAGTTGGCCTGGCCTGAGACGGTGGTCCCCATGACGGGATGGATTGCCGAGCCTACCATGTACGACGGGATTATCCCGCCGCAGACTTACAACATGCTCTTCACCATGCATGCCACCATCATGATCTTTTTTGTCGTCATGCCGATCATGGTGGGCTGCTTCGGTAATTTTCTCATCCCGCTCATGATCGGTACGCGGGATATGGCTTTTCCGGTTCTCAACATGCTCTCTTTCTGGATCGGCCTACTCTCTGGTCTGGTGATGTTGGCCGGCTTCTTTGTCCCGGGCGGGCATGCCGCCGCCGGGTGGACAGCCTACGCGACGCTCTCGGCCAAGGCCTCTTACACGGGGGTGGACTGGGGGCAGGACCTCTGGATTATCAGCCTCATCCTTCTCGCCATCTCCTCTATGATGGGCTCCATTAACTACATCACCACGATCGTCAACATGCGTGCGCCGGGCATGGGCTACTTTCGCATGCCGCTTGTTATCTGGTCCCTCTTCGTCACGGCTATCTTGCTCTTGCTTGCACTGCCGGTGTTGACTTCAGCGCTGGCGATGCTGTTGTTTGATCGCACTCTCGGGACGAGTTTCTTCCTCCCCGAAGGGGGAGGCGAGCCTCTGCTCTGGCAGCACCTCTTTTGGTTCTTCGGCCATCCTGAGGTATATGTCCTGGTCCTGCCGGCCATGGGGGTCACTTCGGAACTCCTCTCTACCTTTTCCCGCAAGCCGATTTTTGGCTATCACGCGATGGCCTTTTCCATGATTGCTCTTGCCTTCCTCTCATGGATCGTCTGGGGCCATCACATGTTTATCAGCGGGATGAACCCGTTCCTCGGTACGGCCTTTATGATGTCTACAATGGTCATTGCGGTTCCGTCCGCTATCAAAACGTTCAACTGGCTTGGCACCCTATGGGGAGGCTCCATTCACTTTACTACGCCGATGCTTTTTTCCCTGGGGTTTGTCTCCGCATTCGTTATCGGAGGGCTGAGCGGCATCTTTATGGCCTCAACTCCGGTAGACATCTTCATCCACGATACCTACTTTATCGTCGCGCACTTCCACTATGTCGTTGCGGGAATCATTTTCGCCCTGTTCGCCGCTATCTATTTCTGGTTTCCCAAGATGTTTGGTCGGATGATGAACGAGACCTTGGGAAAAATCCATTTCGTTCTTACCTATGTCTTCTTCAATTTGACCTTTTTCCCAATGCACATCCTAGGTATCGGGGGACATATGCGTAGGATCTATAATCCTACACAGTATGAGTTTATGCAGCCCTTGCAAGACATCAATGTGTTCATCACAGTGAGTGCCCTCATCCTTGGCCTTTCCCAGATTCCCTTTGTCGTTAATTTTTTCTGGAGCCTTTTTGCAGGGAAGAAAGCGGAGAGGAATCCGTGGAAAGCGAATACTCTCGAGTGGACTGCTCTCTCCCCGCCGCCTCATGGCAACTTCGATGCGATACCGGTCGTTTACCGCGGACCTTACGAGTACAGCTCGCCTGAGGTCACAGAGGACTGGCTGCCGCAGGATCGGCAGCTTGCGGCGGAATCTACGGCCACGCGAGGACACTGAGCAAGGATGAAAGCAGAAACCCTCCAACCCTTCAACCCTGCAACTCGTTCCTCGAACGTGGTCCATCGGTTCGCGTTGCTCACGGCATTGGCGACTTTTCCCTTGCTCTTCCTAGGAGGCCTGGTCACCAGCAAAGGCGCGGGCCTTGCGGTGCCTGATTGGCCAACAACGTTTGGGTATAACATGTTTCTCTACCCCTGGTCGAAAATGGTTGGTGGTATCTTCTACGAGCACAGCCATCGCCTAGTCGCCTCAGGAGTAGGCCTCTTAACGATGATATTGGCCCTTTTGCTTTGGCTCCATGAGAGGCGAAGGTGGTTGCGCTGGCTTGGAGTCGCGGCCCTTGCCTTGGTGATCGTTCAAGGGGTCATCGGCGGTCTTCGGGTGGTCTTAGTGGAAGAGACGCTTGCGATTATCCATGCCGGCTTTGCGCAGGCTTTTTTTGCTCTTATGGTGGGCTTAGTCTTCTTTACCTCGGAGGAGTGGAGAGAAAGACCCCAGAAGATCCAAGTCCCAGATGCCGGTCGCATGCGGCGGCTTTGTGTGCTAACGACCAGTATGATTTACCTTCAGGGGCTCTTTGGGGCGGTGCTGAGATACACTGGCGCAAGGCTCGATGCCCATCTAATCCTTGCTGCCCTTGTGACCCTTCATGTGGTTATACTCGGCGTGCGGCTCCTGAAATTCCATTCAGACCGACCGAAGCTTTTGCGTCCGGTTGTCCTTCTCAGCGGGCTGCTAATCCTGCAACTGGCGCTGGGATTGGGATCGTACCTGGGCAAGTTCACATCATTTGGGATGGCTCTGCCCTCACTTGCGGTTGTAGCTCTCACGACCACCCATGTGGTTACAGGGGCGCTGATGCTGGTCACCAGTCTTGTGCTGACTTTGAGATCTTATCGGTTGCTAACGCTTCCGGGGTCGTTGGTGGGTCAGGAATTATTCCCTGCCCGCGCGGCGGGCGGGTCGGAGCAGGTCTCCGCATGACATTCCGTACAGAAACACTAGACATCGCCTTGACCGGTGGCTACAGACGGGCTCTGGACTTCCTTGAGCTGACAAAGCCCCGGGTGGTCCTCATGGTTCTGGTGACGACGTTCGTCGGATTCTATCTCGGTTCTGGCTCCATGCCCGACTATTTCCGCCTGATCCATACGCTCATTGGGACGGCTCTCGCTGCTGCCGGGACCCTCGCGCTCAATCAGTTCTTGGAGCGGGATGCGGATGCCTTGATGGAGCGCACGCGTCGCCGACCGCTACCAGAAGGACGGGTTCAGCCTGCTGAGGCGGCGCTCTTTGGGGTGTTGGTGACTGCTACTGGGCTTCTGGTCCTCACGCTTACAGTCAATCCCCTGAGCGCTTTGGTCACAGCGTCCATCGTGGGAAGTTACCTCTTTATCTACACGCCGCTGAAGCAGAGGAGTTCGCTCTGTGGCCTCGTAGGGGCATTGCCGGGAGCATTGCCCCCGGTCATAGGCTGGACAGCGGCCCGCGGCGATTTCGGGGTGGAGGCGTGGGTGCTCTTCGCCATTCTCTTTCTCTGGCAGATCCCCCACACACTGGCGATTGCCAGGCTGTACCGAGATGACTTCGCCAAGGCCGGCATTCAATTCCTTCCTGTGGTTGAACCCGATGGAGGAAGTACAGGCCGTCAGATCATAAACCACTGTCTGGCATTGCTTGTGGTCAGTCTTCTGCCGACGTTGCTCGGGCTTGCCGGATCGCTCTATTTTCTAGTGGCCCTTTTGTTCGGAGCCGTGTTCCTAGCGTATGGAGTCGGTCTGGCCTTTTCTCCCTCGTTGAGAACCGCACGGCGGCTCTTGTTTGCTTCTTTGGTCTACCTGCCGGTGCTCCTTGTCGTCATGGCACTCGATAGAGTATCCTTGTGAGCTTGGTAGGCACGATGAGTCAGCAAAACGTGCGTCACAGGAACCGGCGCGTCGGCCTCATTTTGACGTTGTTTACGCTACTCTACCTTGCAGCGCTGATTGGGTTTATTATAGTCTATTGAATGTAAACCCCGCCTCTTGAGGCGGGCACAAAGCCGATGGGGTTTCCAAAGGGGAGAAGCGGCAGCTCACCCCTTTGGTCGAACACGGGAATTCAAACCCCGTGTTCGATATAACTTGATTAGGCGACAGGCAAAAGGATCAAAAGCTCGCGCCTGTTGCCTTTAGGCTTCCGCCTGACTGTTATATGGCACGAGAGTCCACTGCACGACAGGTTTTTGAGCCACCGGTGAGCGAGGAGCATAAGGTTCCAGGCTTTGCTGGTGGCGGACCTCCTGCTCCGCCTACCGTTTCAGAAGAGCCGCTTCTCAGCAATGCCCGCCTGGGTTTATTGATGTTTCTGGCGGCAGAGGCGATGTTATTTGCAGGCCTGATCGGCTCCTTCCTGGTCTTCCGCCTTGGCGCTGCAACCTGGCCGCCGCCGTTTCAGCCGCGCCTGCCTGTTGCAGCAACCGGTATCAATACGATCATTCTGCTCCTGAGCGGGCTTACCATGCATTTGGCCTTAAGAGAGGTCCGCGCCGGGAGGGTCAGCGGACTGATTAGATATCTTTTGACGACAGCGTTCCTCGGTGGACTCTTTCTCACCATCCAGGGCTACGAGTGGGTTCGGTTGGTCCAGTTTGGCCTTACGATGTCGAGCGGGATCTATGGGGCCACTTTCTATACATTAATTGGCTGTCACGGCCTCCATGTCCTTGGCGCCGCAATTTGGTTGATGGTGGTTTTGATGCAGGCTCGGCAAGGCCGGTTCACGGCTCACAGTCACACAGGTGTGCAGATCTGCGGAATGTACTGGACCTTTGTAGTCGGCCTTTGGCCGATCCTCTATGGGCTGGTGTACTTGTATTAGGTCAAATCTGTTGACAGTTCCGGCATGATAGGATAATTTCGGCTAATTTATGAACCAGCGATCTCTCCTGCTTGCCGTTTGCGTTGTGGCTGTGGCAATCGTTTCTCCTAAGGCCGTGCAGGCGTGCGCGGTTTGTTTAACCGGGGCCGCTGGGGCTGATCCGATTGCCGATGCCTTTAACTGGAGCATCCTTTTTTTAATGGCGATGCCGTACACTATAGTCGGCTCCATTGGAGGCTGGCTGTTTTACGCCCACAGGCGTGCCACTGAAAAACGTGGTGGGCTAAGGGAAAAGGCCCCATTTTTACCCTTTAATTGGATGCACAAGGAGAAGGGGAGATGAGTGAAGTTGCCGTGATGGATTCCGCGGTCGAACCCGCAGAGTCGCCGCTGACGCCTGAGAGTTGGGGCAAGCTCGGCATGTGGGTTTTTCTTGCCGGCGATGCCATGTCGTTCGGCGCCCTGATCGTCGGCTATGGGCTTCTCCGCTATGCGAGTCCTAACTGGCCAGTGCCCTCTGAGGTTCTTGGTATCAACCTCACGGCCTTCATGACCTTCCTACTGATCCTCACCAGCGTCACCATGGTGCAATCCCTATCGGCCATCCACAGGGGGGATCAGCGAGGCCTCAGAAAATTTCTTTTGCTGACTATTCTAGGAGGTCTTGTTTTCTTAGCGTGCCAGGCCTACGAGTGGACTCATTTGATCACTGAAAGGTTGCCGGAGGAAGGCTTTACTTTTCCTGGTCATCTGTTCGCCACTACTTTTTTTGTTTTGACTGGCTTCCATGGAATGCATGTGACCGGCGGTGTGATCTATAATAGCTGCGTTTTGATTGCCTGCATGCGCGGTAGGTACGGTCCGAAACATGTGGAGATTGCCGGCCTGTATTGGCACTTCGTCGATCTGGTTTGGATTTTGATTTTTACCTTTGTCTATCTGTTATAATTCGGGGAAAGGGATTAAGCATGACAACCACTCACGCAGAACCAAACTATATCGGTGTTTTCTGGTGGCTTTTGGCCCTCACGATTCTTGAGATAGCTGTCATTTACCCACCCCTCCCGACACTCATCAAAGCGACTCTTCTGATCGGACTTGCCTTGTCGAAGGCCGCGCTGGTGGGCCTCTATTTTATGCACCTCAAATTTGAACGCCTTACATTAAGCATGATCGCTCTCACCCCACTACTCCTCTGTGTTTTCTTAATGCTGATGCTCCTTCCGGACATCTCCTGAGTTTCTTCTTTGATTCCGGTCTCCTACCTCCCCACTGTCAACGCAGCCTTAAACTCGGCTAGTGCCTTGCTGCTTGTGGCCGGATATCTCTTTATCCGAAATAAAAAGGTTCTGGCCCACAAGCTCTGTATGCTGTCGGCCTTTACAACCTCAACCCTTTTTCTTATCTCTTATCTCTCCTACCACTACCAGGTTGGCTCCGTGCCGTTTAAAGGACAGGGATGGATTCGCACTGTTTACTTTACGGTTCTCATCTCCCACACCATCTTGGCCGTGACGATTGTTCCGTTGGTCTTGGTTACTCTAACCCGTGCCTTAAAGGGAAGCTTCGATAGGCATAAGCGCATTGCCCGTTGGACACTCCCCATTTGGCTTTACGTCTCGGTTACGGGGGTGATAGTCTATTGGATGCTTTATGGCTTTTAACTCCCTGGAGGGAATCGGAGCGATTTAAGAGCGTCGGGAGAGGGCGAAGTTGCAAACTCTCAGGGTGTGCGGGGAGGCGACGAGCCTTGACTTCTTGGGGTAGAGGATATGCTTTTGGTGTTACCTTCACTTAGGAGGGGATTATGGCCAAGGCCCTATCTCTTAAACTCGACGAGCCGACTTATCGAGAGGTTGAAAAGATTCGCAAAAAACTTAAGTTGCCTCGGAATACTTACATTCGCAAAGCACTCAGCCACTATAATGCCCTTTATGCCCGGAAAATGTTGGAACGGGACTATCGCAACGCCTCTCGTCGTCTAGGCGCTACCCATCTCGAATACCTCCGAGAGACCGAACTTCTCGAAGATCTTCCTGAAGATCTATGATACCTCAGTACGGTCATCTTTACGTGGCCAATTTAAATCCGCGCTTGGGCACAGAACCAGGGAAGATTCGGCCAGTCGTGGTAGTTCAAACGGACGCCTTGAACCGTGTGCATCCATCCACCATTGTCTGTCCTTTAACGACAAAGACCGCCGGTTTCGAAAATAAGCTTCGTGTGGCCCTCCCCAGGGAAGTTTCCGGGTTAAGGCAATCCTCAGACATATTAGTGGATCAGATCAAGGCTATCGACAGTCGCCGGCTGCGTCGGAAACTGAGACCCCTTCCGGATCGCTATCTTAGCGAGTTAAGACACAAACTCTTGCTTATTCTGGATTTTGTGGAAGAAAGCCTATCCGGCAACCCGAACTAGGATCATCGAAATTTAAATCAAGCGTACAGTCCAATCTTAAAAAAGGTAGCAGGGCGGCAGCTCACAGGTAGTTGCGACCAGCTATTCGGATCGACTCTGGATAACAGCCCGTTACCCTGATACGCCGCGGGCTGTTATCTTGATAAACTGCCGGATTGGCAGCGTATGTGGGATCAATAGCACTTGACAAATTCTCTGTAGGGGTGAGATATTTCTCGCAGTTTTGCTTTCGTGAGAACGGGGAACTGAAACCTAATACACTGCCAGGATTGCGGCAATATACTTATTAGTTATAACGTAGATCAGAATGAGCAAACCAAAGTATTTTAAAATCTCGTTGCTCTCTAGCTTGCTAACTATGCTGCCAGCAGTGATATTTTTTGTTTTTGCTGGCTTAACTGGTTCTAGCGTTCTTGAAAACGGTGAGGTTGACAATGACCCAATGAGAGCTGGGTGGGCTTTGCTATTTCTATCACCTGTAATATATACAATTCTGGCCATATTTTTTTACATTATTTCACGTCTACTTTTTTGGTTAGGAAAACTTCAGTTTCAATATCTCGAGTTATTTGTTTTCTTGGTTAGTGCGTGGCTTTCATACTCCATTGCATATGATAGTTTGCGCATGTTCCTAACCTGCTTCCTCATTTTTAGCATGTGGTTGTCAATTGGTACTGCCAGCTGGTTTTATTTTGGTATATTGCGTTATAATAAACGGCTTAAGCACGACGCACTAAAACGCGCGTCTTAGCCGAACCGTTATGCGATAGAGATGACGTGGACAAAGAGGAGATGAAAGCGATTCTGTCTGGGCATCTGGCGCGCTACCGCACCCGTACATATTCAGACCTTGTGTGTTTTGTCGAGTCCAAGCAATTTGATAAAAGGGGAAAGGGGGTCAAGAAAGGGGGTCAAGTCTATGTTTTGTGGTTGACAACTTAATTAGTGTTCGGATAAAGTGCAGCAATTGGAAGGGGGCGTATGTCTCGACCACTAAGAATAGAATACCCTGGGGCCTATTATCATGTAATGAACCGTGGCAGAGGCCGACAGAAGACATATCGAGGCCTCTTGGATTATCAAAGGTTTTTAAATCTTTTGGATGAAACCTGTGGGATGTGGGGGGTAAGGGTCCACGCCTTTTCACTTCTTCCGAACCACTACCATTTGCTGCTGGAGACGCCCCAGGGGAACCTTTCCCGAGTTATTAGGCATTTGGATGGTATATACACCCAACGCTATAACCGAGCTCACCACACCGACGGGCCATTATTTCGGGGCAGGTACAAGGCGATCTTGGTAGATGCGGACAGCTATCTTTTACAGATAGTTCGCTATATCCATTTAAATCCACTGGAGGCAAAACTGGTGCAGATCCCTGAGCGACATCGATGGACGAGCCATCGGTATTACCTGGGGAAAGGAAGAGGGCCAGTGGGGTTAGTGATAGAGGAGGTATTGGGGCGCTTTCATTCAAACCGCAAGCGGGCCATTGGCCTTTATCGAAAGTTTATGGGGGAGGGGCTGGATGAGAAGACGAAACAATTATATGAAAGAGGGAATCTTCCAGCCATATGGGGAAGTGAGGCATTTCGAGAAAGGATAAAGAAAGGAATAAGAAAGAGGAGATTAGAGTACGAAATTCCCCA